>JAWUWK010000104.1:0-20027 GCA_034111875.1 Gammaproteobacteria bacterium | reverse complement strand
CCAGTGCCAGCGCTAATTGTGTCTCTATGGCCTAATAGGCCAATAAGCAGATTGATTTTGCATAATATCATGGCCATGACCACTAGAGATTGCCCCATGAAACGCCACTAGCTGTTCTTTGGTAGGATAGGGTTTTGCAGTACGACCGCTTTACCTACCTAAATTTTGTTTCTGCTGGCATTGAATACTTGTGAGCTTACGAGAGCATAGCTCAACTTTATTTTTTGGCTATGTTCCCGAAACATAGTGCTATACTGATAATATTATCAGTATAGCTAGGAGTTGGTCATGATGACTGCAGAATTCAATAAGCTTTTAAATGCGCTTACCCAGTTAACAGATCTACAAACCAAAAGACTAGAAAAGGCTTTAAAAGGTGATAATCCAGCTCAAATCATCATCAATGTCTTAGAGCAACGATTGGTCACGAACCCAGAATGCCCGCACTGTCGTTCAGATCGAGTAAAGCGTAATGGAAAGCTAAAATTGGATTTATTATTAAGCTAAACCGGCTTTACATTATGCCAATTAATGATGGCCCTATGCCTGCACAATGCATTAATCTATAGACATTTGTCTGTTTGGCTGTGATTATCACTGCAGTTTTTTTACAGCATCTTTTTTATAAAAGGCACTACGCATGTTTAGCTTTTTTGAGAGTTTAATTACTCCGTTTCCCGACACGTCCAAAAGCCAGCCACCTAGTACTTTATTTGCCTTCTTTCGCCACTATAGCAAAGGGATGGAAAAATACTTGATTATGATGGCGATTATGACGGCTTGCCTAGCAATTGGCGAAGTGTTTTTATTCAGCTTTATGGGCGATTTAGTGGATTGGTTAAGTGGTCAACCAGACCCCGCAATATTGGATGAGCGCGGTCAGTATTTTATTGGCATTGCGCTGTTGATGTTAGTGGGCATGCCGTTAGTTATTTTTCTGCACACCGCTCTCATTCATCAAACGATATTGGGCAATTACCCCATGGCAATCCGCTGGAGTATGCATCGCTATTTACTTAAGCAAAGTTTGGCCTTTTATCAAGATGACTTTGCGGGCCGATTAGCGACAAAAGTGATGCAAACCTCTTTAGCGATTCGCGAGGCATCCACCAAACTATTAGACGTATTTGTCTATATCATTGTCTATTTCGTTGCAATTTTGTTCCTTATTGCCCAGGGTGACTTACTATTTTTGTTCCCCTTAATTTTTTGGTTATGCTGTTATGTTGCGATTCAAATGCACTATATTCCGCAATTAAAAAGAATTTCTACCGCCCAGGCCGATGCCAGAGCCGCGATGACAGGCTGTGTGGTAGACAGCTATACGAACATTGCTACTGTAAAACTATTTTCACATACCGCGCGCGAAGAAGCTTACGCGCAAACGAGTATGCAAAAATTTTTAGATACAGTGCATCTACAAATGCGTCTAGTGACCAAGTTGGGCTTCTTTGTTCAGTACAATAATTTATTTTTAGTGTTTAACATCTGCGCCCTCTCTGTTTTCCTTTGGTTAGAGGGAGACGTTAGCGCCGGTGCTATCGCTATTGCGGTGAGCTTGTCCCTGCGATTGAACGGTATGTCACAGTGGATCATGTGGGAAATGAGCTCATTATTCGAGCATATTGGTACTGTTATTGATGGTATGAACAGCTTAGCTAAACCACAGAGTGTGCAGGATGTTGAAGACGCTAAATCACTCGAGGTACTTAAGGGCGAGATCAATTTTAAAAGTGTCAATTTTAATTTTGACACTAAAATGTCGCTAATAGAAGACCTGAACTTATCTATTAAAGCCGGCGAAAAGGTAGGCTTAGTGGGTCGTTCAGGGGCCGGGAAATCGACATTGATCAACTTACTGATGCGTTTTTATGATTTAGAATCCGGACAAATTATAATTGATGATATGGATATAAAGTCGGTCACTCAAGAGAGTTTACGAGCCAATATCGGCATGGTTACTCAAGACACCTCGCTGTTGCACCGCAGCGTCAAAGATAACATCATCTATGGCAAACCTCACGCCACTGAGCAAGAGCTAATCAAAGCCTGCGAACAAGCTCAAGCACACGAGTTTATTTTGCAGCTTAATGATCCTAAAGGTGGCAGCGGCTACGAGGCACTAGTCGGAGAGCGCGGGGTGAAGTTATCAGGTGGCCAACGTCAGCGCATTGCTATCGCCAGAGTACTGCTCAAAGATGCGCCGATTTTACTCTTAGATGAAGCGACCTCAGCACTTGATTCTGAAGTTGAAGCAGCCATACAACAACACTTGCAACAACTGATGAAAAATAAAACGGTTATCGCGATTGCCCATCGTCTATCTACTATTGCGGCCATGGACAGGTTAATTGTGCTCGATCAAGGCAAAATAATTGAACAGGGAACCCACAGTGAACTGCTCAGAAACAATGGGGTTTATGCCCAATTATGGGCCCATCAAAGCGGTGATTTTTTGGGCGAATAAACTGACAATAATGATAAAATCATTTTACTCTCAATCAAAGGTTTTAGTGTCATAGCACTGTGTTGAAATTATAAAAACGCCTCTTTCCCAGATTAGAGTCAATGTAGCTTAAGATACAAGAGTTCTTTAAGTCGCCCAACAACGACTTTTGCCCAATATAAGGATTAACTAATGGGGTTCTTGCAAAAATGAAAACCCAACAAATACATATAGGTGAGAACGCTATAGTGTCTTTAGGTAATATAATAGCGGATAGAGGCTATAAAAATATCTTTCTGGTCACCAACAATGATTCATACTTTAGCTCGGGAAATAATAAGCTCTTAGAGACAGTATTAATTAAAGGTAATTGCAATTTCTACCGACATTACGGATTTGAGGTTAATCCCAAAATCGAAGATGTACAAAAAGGCATTGATGAATTTCAATCCGCTACTTTTGATGCCATCATCGCCATAGGGGGTGGCAGTGCTATGGATATGGCCAAATTAATTAAAACCTTATATTTAGCGAAAGGCACTTTAGTTGACTGTGTCAAAAATAACCAGCTGCCCGACGAAAGTCCGATACCGCTTATCGCTATTCCCACGACCAGCGGATCAGGCTCTGAGGCGACACAATTTGCAGTGGTCTATATAGAAAAACAAAAATTCTCACTGGTCCATGATTCAGCGTTACCGGACATCGCTATAATAGACCCTATTTTTACCTATAACCTGCCTGCAACAGTCACCGCATATACCGGCATGGACGCACTTTGCCAAGCAGTCGAGTCCTACTGGTCAGTCGCCTCGACCGATGAATCGAAAAAACATTCTGCCAAAGCTATAAGCCTTATCCTAGATCACTTGGCAAACGCCGTTAATCATCCTGATTTGCCCTCTCGCCAAGCAATGGCAGAGGCTGCCTATTTTGCCGGATGTGCAATTAACATAACAAAAACAACCGCTCCACATGCATTATCCTATCCCATAACAACCTATTATAATGTACCGCATGGCCATGCTGTAGCACTCACGCTCGGCATCTTCCTAGTACATAATTACGCCTTAACTGATGCTGATTTGAATGACATAAGGGGCGTCAGTTATGTTAAAAAATCACTGGATCAATTATGCAATATCTTTCAAACGGATAATCCGCAGAGCGCCAGCGAAAGTATTCAGCAACTTATGCATAATATAGGACTTGAAACAAGCTTTTGTAAACTTGGAATCGATGATATCAGCCTGATCGTCAATAAGGTTAACCCTGCGCGATTGCAGAACAACCCTCGCCAAGTGTCGATAAATGACATTACATTGATATTGCAATCTCTATAGATTCTGAACAGGCCAAAATACAGGCTATTCCAGCAACTTGCGCTCTTCCCTGGGGGTGATTTTGTAGAAGTTTTTGTAAGCTGTACTAAAATAAGATGCACTTGAAAAACCACAGAGCATACCGATTTTGAGTATCGTTTTATCGCTTTGTCGGAGTAATTTTTTGGCTTGGGTCAAACGCAATTCTAGATAATATTTTGCAGGCACATTGTGCAGATATTTCTTAAATAGGCGCTCTAGATGGCGGCGCGATAATTTGACATGGTGAGCGAGGTCATCAGTACTCAGAGGCTCCTCAATATTCGCCTCCATTAACGTCACTGCCTCTATTAACTTGGGCTGTTTTGCACTAATTCTAGATTTTATTGGAATGCGTTGTAAGTCATCGGTGCTGCGAATTCTCTCACAGACAAATTGCTCCGAAATAGACGCCGCCAAATCCATATTTTGCTGACGACCGATTAAAAACAACATCATATCCATAGAAGCTGTGCCGCCACTGCAAGTGTAACGTAAGCCATCGATTTCAAATAGACGGTTGGTGACTTGTGTTTTAGGAAACTCTTGCTTTAGATTTTCAATATGCCACCAGTGAATCGTCGCCCTAGATTGCTCCAGTAGACCGGCAATGGCCAGTACATATGATCCTGTGCCAATGCCACCAATGGCCAGAGTGCTGTCGACTTGTTTTTTTAACCATTCAACGACCGTTTCATTGCCAGTACGAGCAATTGGGCTTGCTCCACAGACAAAAACAGCATCGAGAAAAGGTAATTTTTTTAAGCTATAGTCCACTTTTACCGGTACACCACTGCTGCTGGTAACCGCTTTACCATCATGACTAATCAGGGATGTAGAGTAACAGTTTTTTTCGCTAATCCAATTAGCCATGCGCAAGGGCTCTATGGCGGAGGAAAAAGCAATCAACGAAAAGTTAGGCAAGAGTAAAAAACCATAGCGAAGCTCCTTACTGAGAGTATTGACGGTTTGATTCATAGCTAGCTCATTTTAAAATAGCGACATGAAAAATAAGTATTTTCAGCCGTTATTTTAAACTAATTTGCAATTAATGGCAGTTTTTATCAACTAAATGTCGCTCTAATTAAATTTTGCGACTAGCTTTCCCCCTTTGCTAAGCTCATAATATCTCTCTCATTAGCTTTCACCCTAGGATTGGCAGTTATCCGCGAAAAAGCTGTGCAACATATTGGTGTGCAAGGGAAAGTAGCAAAGTACATGGTCAGCTTATTGGTGATCGGAGATTTTTCTATTTTTCTAGATGCATCAATAATTTGTAAAGACTGTCGCGATTCGACTGCCTAATTTAGGTTCACTTAAGGATCCCAATATGACTAAGCAAAGTGTCACCCGCGCCGTATTTGATGACGTAATGGTACCAAACTATAACCCTCAACAGATGGTACCTGTGCGCGGTCTCGGCTCGCGTGTTTGGGATCAAGATGACAATGAATACATTGATTTTGCAGGCGGCATCGCCGTGACTGCACTAGGTCATTCACACCCGGCATTAGTCACTGCTCTGAAAGAGCAAGCTGATAAACTATGGCACTTATCAAACATTTTCACCAATGAACCCGCTCTGCGTCTAGCACAAACACTTTGTGCCGCCACTTTCGCCGATAAAGTCTTCTTCTGTAATTCTGGCACTGAAGCCAACGAAGCAGCTTTCAAGCTGGCACGTAAATACAGTTATGATAATGTCGGCCCAGAAAAACATGAAATAATTTCTTTTGAGCAATCTTTCCATGGGCGCTCCCTGTTCACTGTTTCAGTGGGCGGTCAAAAAAAATACCGTGAAGGCTTTGAACCTGTGCCGGCTGGCATCACCCACTTACCTTACAACGATATTGAAGCGCTTAGAAACGCAATTTCGGCCCGCACTTGTGCCGTTGTATTAGAGCCAGTACAAGGAGAGGGTGGAGTTATCAATGCCAACCTTGATTTTATAAAAGCAGCTCGTGAGCTTTGCGATGAGCATAATGCCCTGCTAGTGTTCGACGAAGTCCAAACCGGCGCTGGCCGCACGGGTACTTTCTTTGCCTACGAGCAGTTTGGGGTGACCCCAGACATTCTCACCTCCGCTAAATCCCTCGGTGGTGGATTTCCAATCGGTGCGATGCTAACTACCGATAAATGCGCCGCTAGCTTGAACTTTGGGACTCACGGCAGTACCTACGGCGGGAATCCACTGGCGTGTGCAATTGCTGAAGTGGTCGTCGATCATATCAATAATGCCGAAGTGCTCTCTGACATAAACGCTAAACGAGCACTGTTCGTTGCAGGCTTAAACGCTATTAATGCTAAACACGCTATCTTTCAAGAAACGCGTGGATTAGGTCTCCTAATCGGTGTTGAATTGATAGAAAAATGGCAAGGTAAAGCCGCGCTCTTTATGGCGGCGGCAAGAGAAGAAGGTTTAATGATATTAGTCGCTGGGCCTAAAGTACTGCGCATGGCACCGTCACTGATCATTCCCGATGAAGATATCACACTGGGCTTGGCAAAATTGGAAGCGGCTATTGCTAAAGTCATCGCCAGTCAAAGCTAGTGGCTAATCTGGCTTGGGCTTTTTTTAGAGAGCCCACATATTAGAGCGCAGTCACAGCTGAACAAGGTTTCGCTGTGACAATTTAAAACGCAAAATCGCCTTTTCAATTGCGGCGCTAGAGAATAGATCAGAGAACTAATGATAAACGCTTATATTTGATTATAATATCTATGGCGTCTCTCTATTTTTAAACTGTCACGTTAGAACAATCAGGACCTACTATGTCAACCACAGATACCGATACTCATTTTTCTCCTTGGCTAGATTGGATTGATAGCCAATACGATGAAATGTTAGCCCATACTATAGCCCTATCACATATAAATTCTGGCAGCTTTAACCCAGAAGGTGTCGATCAAGTAGGTCAAAAACTCATTGAATACGCCGCAGTTTTAGAGGCAAAAGTTGAAGTAATCCCAGTAGCCCCTTTTAAACATATAGACAACCAAGGGGTTGAACAGTTACTTCCTATGGGAAGTGCTGTGCGTTTAACTAAACGCCCTAATGCGCAGTTGCAAATATTTTTTTGCGGCCACTTAGACACCGTTTTCCCAATCGACTCCCCCTTTCAAACTACCCAATGGCTGGATGATGAGACCCTTAACGGACCGGGAGTAGCCGATTTAAAAGGCGGCCTTGTGGTTATGCTTAAAGCCATCGAAGCACTAGAGCGAAGCCCCTTAGCTGACAAAGTCGGCTGGGAAATACTCTTTAACCCCGATGAAGAAATTGGCTCTCAAGGCTCCGCTCATTTAATCGCTGAAGCCGCCACCAGAGTGGATTTAGGGCTGATTTATGAACCGAGTTTTGCGGATGGGAATTTCGCTGGAGCCCGCAAAGGCAGCGGTAACTTCAGTGTGATCAGCAGAGGTAAAGCCGCTCACGCCGGTCGTGAACATCACGCTGGCCGCAATGCCGTTCGGGCGATGTGTGATTTTATCAGCGCACTGGATGATTTGAACGGTCAGCGCAATGGCGTAACAATCAACCCGGCACTGATTGAAGGTGGTGGCGCCAACAATGTCGTTCCCGACCTCTGCTTATCGCGGTTTAATATTCGCTTAGAACGACCAGAAGATGAACACTGGTGCCTTGATAAAATAGAACAGATTTTAGCGACAATCAACCAACGTGATGGCTTGTCTATCGAAATGCATGGCCACTTCGGACGTAAACCAAAGGTATTAACCGCGGCCAACGAAAAGCTGTTTCAACTGGCCTGTGATTGTGGGGCGCAGTTGGGTTTAGATTTGACTTGGTTACCCACAGGTGGCTGCTGTGATGGCAACAACCTCGCTGAAGCGGGAATCCCCAATATTGATACACTGGGCGTCCAAGGGGGTAAAATACATTCAGTTGATGAATACCTCAACGTAAAGAGCCTGACCGTGCGAGCCAAGCTGAGCGCCCTTCTCTTATTCAAACTGGCTAGCTCTGACGACTTGAGCTGGCTGACTAACACGCGCACTCAATAAAATGCGCGTCTTTCGACCTGTGCGCTTCGCTGATCTGCCAGATATTGAGCATCTGGCAGTGGCGGCAGGGGGCAATATGACAACCTTGCCGAACAACCGCGATCACTTAGAGCAGTTGATTAATACTACTCAACAGTCCCTACAGCAAAACGTGGTCAGTGCAACTGACCAAAGTTACCACTTTGTCATTGAAGAGACTACCAATCGCAAGATACTCGGTATTTCAGGCATAGAAGCTTGTGTAGGTTTTAGCTCACCTTTTTATAGCTACCGTTGTGAACAACTGCAACATCACTCTCAAACGCTGCAAATCAGCAATACAATCGACACTTTGAATCTCAGTCAAGACTGCGAGGGATTATCTAGACTTTGTACCTTTTATTTGGCACCAACAGAGTCAATGACGAGTGCACTGCCCTTGCTCTCTCTGTCGCGATTAATGTTTGTAGGTCAACAGCGCCATCGCTTCGGTAAAAAACTGATGTTGGAATTGCAGGGCATGGTCGATACTGAACAGCGTTCTCCTTTCTGGCAATCACTCGGCAAACATTTCTTCAATATGGAGTTTCAAAGAGCCAACTATTTAACGGGCATTAACGCTAAAGGCTTCATTGCTGATTTAATGCCAAAATACCCTGTCTATGTGCCGCTGCTCGATAAAACCGCACAACAGGCGATAGGACAATTGCGCCCAGACCTATTAAATGTAAAAAAATTGTTCACCAGTGAAGGCTTTGTACAAAACAACTACATCAGTATTTTCGATGGTGGCCCAACGCTAGAAGCGAGTACCGCGTCGCTAAAAACTGTTAACACCCAGTTCAGTTGTAACGCTCGCATACAAGATACGGTTGACAGCAGCACTAAGCAAGCGGTATTGATAAGCAACAATTATGTCAAGAACTTTGCCGCCCTACACACTCTTGTTGATTTATCAGACATTTACTTAACACCAGAACAAGCTCAACAACTTAATGTTGCTGTCGGTGACAAGCTCTTTGTTTTACCCCTTGACATAAATCAGAATACACTAGCACCGGAGACAATATTATGATGGTCATACGCCCAATAGAAGTCAATGATGAAGAGGCTTTAATCGAGTTTGCTAAAATTACCGGCCCAGGATTCACCTCCCTTCAAGATAATCCAGAGGTTGTAAAAGACAAGCTAAGCTACGCTTTAGAAGCCTTTAAAGCGGGAAATCAAGCGGCGGAAAAACTCTATTTATTTGTACTGGAAGATGTTGCTGAAGGTAAAATTGCGGGGATTTGCGCCATTGAAGCGGCGGTGGGGTTATCTGACCCTTGGTACAACTATCGAATGGGTACTTTAGTCCACGCCTCAAAAGAACTGAATGTCTATAATCAAATGCAAACACTGACCATTTCCAATGATCACACTGGCTATTCAGAACTTTGTACTTTATTTTTACATCCCGATTATCGCCATTCTAAAAATGGTCACCTACTGTCTAAATGTCGCTTTATGTTTATGGCAGAGTTTCCACAATTATTTGACCATCGGCTGGTCGCAGAAATGCGTGGCTATTCAGATGAAAATGGCATCTCACCGTTCTGGGAAGGCTTAGGTAAACACTTCTTTTCCATAGACTTCACAACGGCCGACAAAACATCGTCGATTAATAAGGCTTTTATTGCCGAACTTATGCCTAAATACACTCTATATACTGAATTACTGCCCGCCTCTGCCAAAGAGGTCATTGGCCAAACCCACAAAAACACTATCCCTGCTCGCAAGTTACTCGAGCGCGAGGGTATGCGTTTTACCGGCTATATCGACATCTTTGATGGCGGCCCGACCCTGGAGGCAAATATCAATGATATTCGCGCAGTCAAAGAAAGCCGCTACGTAAAAGTAAAAGTTTGTGAAGACAACACTGCGCAAGTAACCAGCAACCCTGGAGATTTGCACCTCATTAGTAGCACTCAATTTGAACAATTCCGCTGTACCTTGGTTAATTTAAACGATCGAGGTAATAACTTAATTTCTATTCAAGCTGACACCGCTCAAGCACTAGGCATCAGTGACGGCAGTACGGTAAGAATTGTGCCGCTAAACGCTCAACAGAGGTGATTTTATGATGAATTCTCTTTTTATTAATGGTCAATGGCGTCAAGGCGAAGGTCCAAAATTAACGTCTTTAGACCCTGCTACGGGTGACGTTTTTTGGCAGGGTAACTGCGCGAGCATCCAACAAGTCGACCAGGCGATTGACGCTGCCCGTGACGCCGCCCCCATATGGGCGAGTACCCCACTGCAAACGCGATGCACAGTGGTCGAGTGTTTTGCCAGCTTATTAACAGACAATAAAGAAGCACTCGCGCGGCTTATCGCTCAAGAGACGGGAAAACCTCTTTGGGAGACAAGAACAGAAGCCGCGGCGATGGCGGCAAAAATAGCCATTTCAATCAAAGCCAATAATCAACGCACTGGCGAAACCTTGACTGACATAGGGGCAACTAGAAGTACTTTGCGACACAAGCCCCACGGCGTAGTGGCCATTTTCGGCCCCTACAATTTCCCCGGTCATTTACCTAATGGTCATATTGTCCCCGCTATTATCGCCGGTAACACTGTGGTCTTTAAGCCCAGTGAACTGACCCCCAAAGTCGGCATCTACATGGTTGAACTCTGGGAGCAGGCAGGCCTCCCTAAAGGAGCGATTAATTTAGTCCAAGGCGAAAAGGAAACCGGCATCGCACTGGCGGGCCACGGTGGCATTGACGGTTTATTTTTTACCGGCAGTTCAAATACCGGACATTTGTTGCATCGGCAGTTTGCCGGTCAACCTGAAAAAATTCTCGCTTTAGAAATGGGCGGTAATAACCCTCTGATCATTGGCGAAATCAGTGATCTGCGGGCCGCTGTCAATGAAACCATTCAATCGGCATACATCACAACAGGCCAGCGGTGCGTCTGTGCTCGGCGCTTGTTTGTTCCAAGCAATAGCCTAGGCGATGAGTTTTTAGCGCTACTGACTCGCGCCGTTAAAAACATTGTCGTCGGCGGCCAATTTGACGAACCCGCCCCCTTTATGGGCAGTTTGATCTCTGAGCAAGCGGCAGAAAATATGCTTACAGCCCAACAAAATCTATTAGCCTTAGGAGCAGAGAGTATCGTGCACCTAGAAAAGCTGTCTGAAGGCACCGGCTTTGTGAGCCCAGGTTTAATTAATGTCACTGATATTGAAAACCTTCCAGATGAAGAACATTTTGGCCCGCTGTTACAAGTCATTCGTTACGATTCGTTTAGCGAGGCGATTAGACAGGCTAACAACACCCGCTTTGGTTTGGCGGCCGGTCTGTTTAGTAATAGCAAAGATCAATATAAAATGTTTTATAATCACATAAGAGCAGGTATTGTTAACTGGAATAAACAGACAACGGGTGCAAGTTCTACAGCACCTTTCGGTGGTATCGGTGCCAGTGGCAATCATAGAGCAAGCGCTTATTATGCGGCGGACTACTGTGCTTACCCGGTTGCAGGTATGGAAACCGATACCTTAATTATGCCGCCCACTTTGTCTCCAGGGTTAACTTTCTAATATTTAAATTACTGCTGCACAAATCGAAATATATTCATTGGTTTACTCACTGATTGATCGGCAGCTAACCTCTTCAGCGCTTTTTAATCCAATAAAGCGTTACCGACAGGATGTGACTGAGAAGATTTAACAGAAAATATAACAGCTGCGAGTTACATCTCAGCTGTTAAAAGGAGTTTATTATGACAGCGATAGAAGCAAACTTTGATGGACTAGTAGGCCCCACTCACAACTATGCAGGGCTCTCTTTTGGCAATGTAGCTTCACAGAAAAACCATGCCAATGTCGCCAATCCTAAACAGGCGGCACTGCAAGGTTTAACTAAAATGAAAGTGCTTGCGGATATGGGAATGGTGCAAGGTGTGCTGGCACCACAAGAGCGCCCAGATATAGATACACTGCGCAGACTCGGTTTTTCAGGCACTGATGCTGGTGTTTTAGAGCAAGCGGCCAAAGAGGCGCCAAGAATACTCGCGACTTGTTGCTCTGCCTCTAGTATGTGGACGGCTAATGCAGCGACTATTTCCCCCAGTGCCGACACTGCAGACCATAAAATTCATTTCACACCGGCTAATTTAAGCAACAAATTTCATCGTTCAATCGAACATAGAGTCACTGGAAATATTTTAAAAGCGACGTTCGGCGACGAAAAGCACTTCGCTCACCACAAAGCATTGCCCAGTGTAGACCAGTTCGGCGACGAAGGTGCGGCCAATCACACGCGTTTTTGCCACCAATATGGCGAGCGCGGCATTGAATTTTTCGTCTATGGAAAGCACGCTTTCGACACCACTAAACAAGCCCCCAAAAAATACCCTGCAAGGCATACAATAGAAGCCTCACATGCCGTGGTTAGATTGCATGAACTAGATGCCGAGCATGTGGTGTATGCTCAGCAGCACCCAGATGTAATCGATGCTGGGGTATTTCACAATGATGTTATTGCGGTAGGTAATGCCAATGTTTTATTTTGCCACCAGCAAGCTTTTTTAAATCAAGCGGGGGTGAAAGCAGAGCTTAGCCAAAAAATGGGCACTGATTTTCACATTATTGAAGCACCGACCGACCTTATTAGCGTTCAGGATGCTGTCAGCAGTTATTTATTTAACAGCCAACTATTGTCAATGCCCGATGGCAAAACAGTTTTGGTAATACCCCAAGAATGTGAAAATAACCCGCGGGTATGGGATTATCTGCATTCATTAGTTGCCGGTAACAGCCCTATAGATCAAACCTTAGTCTTTGATCTAAAACAGAGCATGTCTAATGGTGGAGGCCCTGCTTGCCTTCGCTTACGTGTCGTCATGAATCAAGCTGAAGTCCTCGCGGCTAATCAGGCTACTTTAATGAATCAGCAACTCTACAACAGTTTGAATACTTGGGTAGAGTCACACTATCGAGACAGGTTAGCAGAAACCGACTTAGCGGATCCTCTATTGCTACTTGAATCTAGAACGGCATTGGATGAACTCACGCAAATTCTCAAATTAGGTTCCGTTTATCCTTTTCAGCAGTAGATTAGTGCTGAGTCCACAGGTTTTGTTTAACCTAAATTCGGCAGTGGAATCTAGGTTAAAAGGTCTCTTATAGTTTTTTTCAACGTCAAGGATTGCATTATGTCTACCCAAAAGCTTAGTTTCAAAGGTCACAATGGCGACATGCTCGCGGCGAAACTCACGTTACCAGAAACACCGACTCGCACTGCGGCTGTGTTTGCCCACTGCTTTACTTGTTCTAAAGAGCTGTTAGCAGCAAGGCGTATTTGTACTGAATTGGCAGCATCTGGTATTGCGGTATTGTCTTTCGACTTTACCGGTCTCGGTCACTCCAAAGGGGAATTTTCGAACACTAACTTCAGCTCGAACGTCGCTGACTTAGTGTTGGCTTGCGAAGCCGTCAAAAAAAATCAACTAGAAGTACAACTCTTGATCGGTCATTCCCTCGGCGGCGCCGCGGTTATTAAAGCTGCTGGTTTAAAACAAATTTCAAGTTTAAAAGCCGTGGCAGTTATTGGCGCTCCCTATGATCCATCCCATGTGCTAGACAATTTTTCTAGTTCATTAAACGAGATCAAAACACAGGGCTCAGCAGCCGTCACTTTAGGCGGGCGCCAATTTGAAATAAAACAAAGTTTTGTTGATGATATTCGCCAAGCCCAGCTAGAGGCCAGTTTGGCATCAATGAAACAGGCACTGCTAGTACTGCACGCACCACTCGATGCGCAAGTTAGCATCGACAATGCCGCGAATATTTTTCAGGCGGCTAAACACCCAAAAAGCTTTGTCTCACTTGACGATGCAGATCATTTATTAACCAGGGCTGTCGATGCTGATTACGCCGCAAATGTTATTAGCGCTTGGGCAAAACGCTACCTTGATTTCCCTGTTGAATCTGCAACTACTCCGATCTCTGAAGGCCTAGTGAAAGTCATCGAAGTGGATAGTAAGGGTTTTAAACAAGATATTCTGGCCGACAGACACCATATTATCGCTGATGAGCCGTTAAGTTTTGGCGGCACTAACCAAGGACTGACTCCTTATCAGCTGCTCTCATCGGGATTGGGCGCATGTACCAACATGACCATAAGAATGTATGCTAGGCTTAAAAAACTGCCGCTAACCTCGGTATCTGTTGTCATAGAACACAATAAAATTCATGCACTGGATTGTAATTCTGAACTAAATAAACTGGGGAAAATCGATCAATTTGTGCGCCGCATTGAACTACAAGGTGAACTCAGTACCCAGCAACGCCAAAAACTATTAGAGATTGCCGATAAATGCCCTGTGCATAAAACCTTAGAGGGTAAGATTGATATTAGTACTGTATTAGATGACAGCCAAGCGCTTTAGAAATTTAGGGAAGTAGCGATTAAGTTTGTTCGCTACTTCTCGCGCTAATTCACAGCACTTTATTGAGATCTGCTAAGTTAAGATAGTGATAGTCTGTCAGCTCTGGCCATCGCTCTTGCCCGCTAGCCACATGGACGGTTACTGCACCTGCTTGACGACCGGCTTCTAAGTCAAACTTGTAATCTCCAACCATCACCGCTCCATCGATAGGCGCTTTCCACCTTTTTAGCATCTCCAATAAGCCTTGAGGGTCAGGTTTAGCTGGTGCTTCATCACGGCCTATGACCACCTTGCTTGTAAAGTACTGATCTATGCCTATGGACTCTAGTGACAAGAGTGCCATCTCTTGGGTATTCCTGGTAAAGATACCAAGTTTGCATCCTCTAGCGGCTAATTTAGCAATGAGTTCTACAACTCCGAGTGCCGGCGTCGCCTTGGCGGCGTAAAATGCTTCTAGTTCATCGAGTTTTTGTGTCAGTTGTTGTTTAAGCTCACCTTGGGTCTGTGCGAGCGTATGCAATATATCAGCATTTTCAGGCATCCCTAATACCCGACGCATATGCGCAAAGTCATGCACTGGATTAGTTAAGGTGCCGTCTAAATCAAACACCCAAGCAGTTTTATTTTGTAGATTAATTGGCATAATTCATCATTTTTGGAAAGTTAAGTAACATGGTGCGTCAATTTCACTCAATAATATACAGTTAAAAACCTCACTGGGTTTTCGGCTATTTAGATGACTATGATGGCCAAAAAATAGCAGGTATTATTCAGTAGATTTGGCTAACAACAATAATTTATCAAGCTTTGCTTCTAGAATATCATAGTGATCGGCATGCATTTCAGCACTGACATCTTCTAGCAGTGCGCGTTCTAAATTGACCAGACTGAGTTGATTACCTTTGACACTATTGAGTAACATTCGCGAGCGTTTTTTATTACTGTCTGTCAATTGACCAATCTTAGCGAAGGCCATTTTAAGTTGTTTATCAAAAAGCTCAAGACTCAGACTGACACTGAGAATATCATCATCTAGAGCGGAATTGATTTGCCTTACTTGATGTTCGAGTTGCCCGGCAACTTCTTGAAATCGACTGAAGAAAAGCTCAGATTCAGACTCTAAAAAAATATTCAAGAGTTCAGAGGGATAAAGAGCACGGTTGCGACCATTGGCTCTAATACTGTACTCACCGCGAGAATTGCAAAAAGGTCTGTGTTGATTGGCCAAGATTTCAATTCGCAAAATTGGCTTTTGTTTTAAATTTTCAACAAAAATGTCTAGTCCTATACTCGGTGTACATTCTAGGGCCTTGTTAACCAGTGATAAGCGGGCTTTATCATCAACACAACAGCCGACAACCCTACCACGTTGTAAACCGGTATCAGCAGTATACTCATCAACGCCTAATAACAATGTACCACCAGCTAATGTGTTGGCAAATGCGACGAAGTCTGTACTTTTAACCCCGCCGACATCACGCTTGAAATCTACAGATAGATTTTCATTCGCTAATAACATCTGTTTTGTGCGTTGTGTCAGTCCTTGGAATTCTGTTTTAGCCATATCCTTTGCTGCTTTAAAACATAAACTTATTCACTTGTACCCAGATTCGATAGATAAGCGTGAAAAAGCTGTGCAATATATTATGGTGCATAGCGAACTAGAAAAATTGGTTAAATAAGCCTTAACGACTGGTATTAACAATTAACTAAAGAACTGCCAGATGAATCCAATATGATTCTTCAGATGCGAGCCTTTAAAATGATTTACTCATAAATCAGCTATAAATAGACTCATCAAAAGGATCCAATGGATTTTCTAACATTTGATCATCCATTTGATAAAGCACGCGTCCCTCAAACCTCAACCCTTTTGACGCAAACCAACGTTCAGAACTTTCTCTACCTTCTTCGGCGTTACTTTTCTTTAGACCGGCGGTTATCACACGATAAAAATACAGCCCAAATAAGCCTGCGGCCACCCCCATAAAAAACTCTGAGCTAAAAGCAAAAAGTATTGCCACTATAGCGGCGATCCATAATCTGCTGGTTTTAGCTATTTTTAGCTGTTCATTGTATTGTTGATATAAATCATGAAACTTAATATACCGACGATAGTTCTGCTGTAAATCAAATTTATCGTCGTGAGAAATAGTACCAGCCATATTGTTATCCATTATAAGATAAAACCAAATCAGCACCCGATTCGGCTTATGTTGTGTTCACTCCAACAAGAGCATTGTATATAAGTCCGACCTTAGCCTAAGTCACCCTCTGTATCAATCCTATATGTTATTTTGTGGCATTGTTAAGACTAAAGTTTTAAAAAACAATAACAAATACCAATTATTCGTCTTAGTGAGACTTTTTTACTAAGTAGTAAGAACAGGTAAGACAAGTCAAACCCAACCGAAAAACCGTCGTTTATACAGTTAAATGAGGGTTTTGATTTTTTTTAACGCTCTATTAGTGAGCGCAGTAATAGGCCAGTGGCCTCTTATAATCAGAACTAACCAGCAGAGTGTAGAACTTATCCCTAAGTTATTGCTAAAAATAAGAATCTTGCCATATCCTGGATTGTTGCTTCAATAATGGCCGATTCACTGCAAGAGAGCGAACACAATCCTCAGCGCTCATTTCCCTCACTGCGATCGACCAAGGTCTAAAGGTCTAAAGGTCTAAACTAAGCTTTTACTGACCACTTCAAAAACATCCGCCGATAACTCGCCACTGTCCATAATACGAGTCAGTTGCTGTTTCATTTGAATCTGTCGATTTTTTGCATAACTATTCCACTTCGATAGCGGTCCAATTAAGCGAGAGGCCAATTGTGGATTAGTTTTATCCAGCGCAATGATTTGATCAGCTAGGAAAACGTAACCCGTGCCATCTTCGACATGAAAATTAACCAAGTTTTGCATACAAAAGGCGGCCACTAAACTACGTACTTTATTGGGATTAAAAAAATCGAAGGCGCGGTGCTGCATTAGTTTTTGAACTCGCTCTAACGCACCCGGCTTAGGGTTTGTTGCTTGAACGGCAAACCACTGGTTAACCACAAGGGTATTTTCAGACCACTTCTCATAAAACTCTGCCAGTAAAGTTTCACCTGCCTGTTCAAAGTCCGAATGCGCCACTAGCACTAAAGCCGCCATACTATCAGTCATATTGTCCGCTTCACGATACTGGGTTAATGCGAGCTCAAGATAACTTTCTCGACCGAGCATCACCAAGTAACTTAAACTCACATTTTGCAGTTGGCGCTTAGCAATACATTTTGCATCGTTCTGATACACTTCCGCCGCAAGCCTCGCGCCTTGGTAGGCGGCTAAAAATTCAATTTCTAGTGCACCAGCCAAGGCTTTTTTTACAAACTCACGGGCTTTATGGATACTTGACACTTCTACTACGTCACAAAACTCAGCTAAATACAGTTCAGAAGGTAGACTCAAAACTTGGGCTATCATCGCTTTATCGAGCGAGCCATCGGAGAGGACAGCACGATAAGCATTGATCAAACGCTGATCTAAAACTAACTCAAACCCCATTTTCAAACTTTTCACTAACTCTAGGATAATGTCTACACCCAGTTTTTGTGCCGCCTCCCAGCGGTTAAAACCATCAGAGTCGTGACTCATTAAAAACACAAGTTGATCGCGACTATAGTCATAATCCAACTTTACCGGCGCACTAAACCCCCTCAGTAATGAGGGCACTGGCTGCACTTCAATATTATCAAAGCTGAAAGTTTGTTCGCCTTGGGTAATTTCTAGAAGCGTTGTTGTATTACGATTGACAACAATATCATTACCCATTTCATCTAATAGGCCTAACGTAAAGGGCATATGAAATGGCAGTTTTTCAGTTTGCCCTGGCGTTGCAGGACAACTTTGTGCAATCGTTATCTGATAGCGCTGTTGCTCTGTATCGTATTGATCAGTAACAGTTAACTTAGGTGTTCCAGCTTGACTATACCAATTTTTAAATTGCGTCAGGTCTTTACCTGAAACTTCTTGCATGGCACTGAGAAAATCATCTGTGGTAACCGCTTGGCCATCGTATCGATCAAAGTACAAGTCACTGCCAGCTCTAAATTTTTCAGGACCTAATAATGTATGCACCATACGCACAACTTCGGCGCCTTTTTCATACACTGTACGAGTGTAAAAATTAGAGATTTCGATAAAAGAATCGGGACGTATTGAGTGAGCCATTGGCCCAGCGTCTTCTGAGAACTGTCCTGTGCGCAGTACTTGCACACTTTCGATACGTTTAACCGTTCTTGAATTCATGTCACAAGAGAATTCAGCGTCACGAAAGACAGTGAAGCCCTCTTTTAAACTCAACTGAAACCAATCTCTACAGGTCACTCTATTGCCAGACCAGTTGTGAAAATATTCGTGGGCAACAATGGCTTCAACTCTTTGAAAGTTTGAGTCTGTGGTGGTGGTCGGATGCGCTAGCAGGCAAGACGTATTGAAAATATTTAAACTTTTATTTTCCATTGCCCCCATATTAAAGAAATCGACAGCCACTATATTAAAAACATCTAAATCATATTCACGACCGTAAACCTCTTCATCCCACTGCATGGCTTTTTTAAGCGATAACATAGCGAAATCAAGTTTATCTAAATCTTTGGCGTCAGCAAAAATTTTTAAACTGACATCTCGGTTTGACATAGTCGTGAAGCTGTTTTCGATAAAAGCTAAATCCCCCGCCACCAACGCAAATAAGTAAGACGGTTTAGGGAATGGATCTTGCCAAGTAGCCCAATGTCGTCCATCTTCTGAATCGCCTTGAGCTATCTGATTGCCATTGGAGAGTAATATTGGGTGCAGAGCCTTATCCGCGCTGATGGTAGTTTCATAAACAGACATTACATCAGGTCTATCTTGGAAGAAGGTAATGCGTCTAAAACCTTCCGCTTCACATTGAGTACAATACATACCATCGGATTGATAGAGGCCTTCTAAGGCGGTATTTTTGTCCGGAAAAATTTTCGTTACAATCTCTAGCTGGCACTCAGGATTAAGATTATTAAAGGTTAAACCGCTTTCATCACGACTAAACTCAGTCGTAGTCAGCACCTCACCCTCTACCTTTAAGCTGAGTAACTCTAATGCTTTATCGCCGTGAAGAAACAAGCTAGCCTCTGGATTCGCACTCTCAGGATTACGCCGCAAATTCAAGGTTGCCGTCACTTGCGTATAATCGGCCATCAACTCAAAACGTAATTGGGTATTGTCTATCAGAAACACTGGTACTTGGTAATCTTTTAAATATATAACTTTAGGTTGGGACATGATTTACGCCTCGAAACAAACGACTATAACGAAAATTAGATTATATCCTTTATAAAGAAAAACAATATAATAAAGCAGTATTCTTAGTAGATATTACCTACTCTTTATCGAATTAAGCAGACATAACACTACAAAAATTAACTGTCTTTCGATCTTCAATTACATCCTAAAGACGATTGATGTTCTATGTCCTAAGGTCTGTGAGTCTTCTATCCATGGTTTAGTTTTATCCTCATTCCTCAAGTGTGAATGTTGCGACTATTGGCTGTCTATGCCAATTATCTATACCACTTAATCGACCAAACCCAATTCAATACGATAGGCAGACTATTGTCGTAAATTTATCACCCCAGTATCTAAGATAACATACTGCCCCTTGATGCCTTGTAAGACACCGCTAATGCGCGAAGTTTTATCTAAATTATGAGAACTAACTTTGCTCGGATAGTGAGTGACAGGGTAGCTAATTTT
>JAWUWK010000103.1:0-11685 GCA_034111875.1 Gammaproteobacteria bacterium | reverse complement strand
AAGGTGTTAATCACAGGAGCTTTGAGTGACATTATCGGTTTAAATGAAGATGATAAACATAAAATAATAGACAGTATCGATCAAACAGTGGTCAATTTTTTTACGCAAGTCATGCAAATGGATAGTTTTGCCCTACGGCAGAAAACCCTAGAGTAAAGGGTAAACTCATTTTAAGTGGTAAGAATGAACTCTGAAACTTGAGTTATTATCTACCTTGATACAAACGAACTAGTCATATCAAAGTAGAAAAAGTAAATACTTACATACTTTACTATTTTTGAAGAAGTGCTTGAAATTGTGCTAACCAAGCTGGATGTGCAGGCCAAGCTGGTGCGCTCACTAAATTACCTTCTGTCAATGCATCATCTATAGCAATATTCGCATAGACAGCACCACTTTGTACAATCTCAGGTTCACAGGCAGGATAAGCAGAACAGCTTCTGCCATTCAAAACGCCAGCTGCTGTCAATATTTGAGCACCATGGCAAACCACCGCAACAGGCTTATTCTCAGTAAAAAAATGTTTTACTAATGTAATAACTTCTTTATTTAAGCGTAGATATTCAGGTGCACGACCACCTGGTATCACTAAGGCGTCATAACTTACCACATCAACATCAGCGAACGTGCTATTCAAAGTAAAGTTGTGACCACGCTTTTCGGTGTAAGTTTGGTCACCTTCAAAATCGTGAATACAAGTGGCCACAGTATCCCCGCTTTTTTTATCAGGACAAACCGCATCAACCTTATGCCCCATTGCCATTAAGGCTTGAAACGGCACCATGGTTTCATAGTCTTCAGTGAAGTCACCTGTGATCATTAATATCTTTCTATTTTTCATGATTTTATTCCTATTTATTTCGCTATTTTTATTGTTCCTGATAGAAATATAACAAGATTATGACGATCACTGGTATTAAGCCGTTACTACATCCAATAATGAGTTTGCTGGATCCACATTATATAATATTTAAGTTTTTATCTTTCAAGAATTTCTGCTTAGACAAGCCACAGAAAAGGACTTGTGAAATGTCAGTCTTTAGTTTATTAATTTTATATTAAGCTATCGGCTAATTTAACTTAAATAAGAGTATTCTAGTGACGTATCTTGTATTGTAGTTAGCTAATGCTGGCATCATTACACTTGGTTGCTTTCATAAGTAAAGATAAAGTTACTATAAAAATAATTAGCAGCTTTCATGAATAGAGTAATCGCTTAATAAACGCTAATAATTAATTGCATATCCGACAAGACATGCCCACTATTGCTTCATATTACATAGTTATTGAAAAGTTTAAGCTTCAAGTTACTACAGAATTTTCACAACTGCTTCCCAGACTAGTTTACCCATGATAAACACTTTAAATTCTCAATCAAAACAGTATTTGCTCAACGCATGTTAATGAATTGATTACTAAGCTAAATACAGTTCTAATGATGACATTCCAAGAAAAACCCCACCCAACCTTAACAGTCAATTACCAATCACATACTTTTATTAAACAAGTCTTTAATTAAATGCTTGTTTAATAAAAGTATGTGATAATGGCTAGTATTTGAACCATAGTGACAGCTAAACTAAGCATAGTCGATGCCACATTACAGCCGATTAGCTCCTTTGGTTTAAACAAAACTAGGCTAGTGATAAGCAGTTATTGTGAAAGTGTATCGGCGGCAATTATCAATCACTATTTTGACACTTAAAAACGGCTAACTATCTGGACACAAGCGAGTCGATGAAAAACGCTTAATGCCCCTTCAAAAGCCGCACTGTCTATCAAAAACGTTACCTGTGTCGCTTTGTAGATAGCGGTTATCAACGAGGCGTTAAACAGCCAAATTCCACAGCGTATCATGGCATATGACAGTAACTGATAATTGCCCCAAGCCTGTATCCAACATGATTTGCAAAATTAATTAACAGTGAAGAACTAACTTATGAATTCTACTCAGCTCTATATAGACGGTCAGTACTGCGATGCAACTTCTGGTAACACTTTCTCAAATTATAATCCCAGCACGGGAGAACTATTAGCAGAGATTCAAATAGCCTCAGACGCGGATGTTGAGAGAGCCGTCTCAAGCGCCCAGCGAGGCTTTGAAACCTGGTCTGCAATGAGTGGCACTGAGCGCGGCCGAATTTTACAGCGCGCTGTGGCTATTTTGCGAGAGCGTAATGATGAATTGGCGCTGCTCGAAGTATTAGATACAGGCAAGCCCATTCAAGAGGCGGACTGCGTCGATATTGAAACTGGCGCTGATGTTATTGAGTATTACGCCGGCTTAGCAACCACTATTAGCGGTCAACAGCAAGATTTAGGCGGCAATAATTTCTATTACACTCGACGCGAGCCACTGGGCATATGCGCCGGTATAGGCGCATGGAATTATCCCATCCAAATCGCCATGTGGAAATCGGGACCTGCCCTAGCGGCTGGCAATGCAATGATTTTCAAGCCCTCAGAAGAAACCCCATTATCTGTCTTAAAGCTGGCTGAAATTTATACTCAAGCGGGGTTACCTGATGGTGTGTTCAATGTAGTACAAGGTGCTGCCGAAGTTGGACAAGCGCTTTCCAGACACCCCAAAATAGCCAAAGTATCCTTCACAGGAGAGTGCGGCACAGGGCGCAAGGTTATGGCCGATGCCGCCAGCTCACTAAAGGAAGTGACGATGGAACTTGGCGGTAAGTCGGCGTTTATCGCCTTTGCCGATGCTAATTTAGACAATGCTGTTTCAGGAGCTCTACTGGCAAACTTTTATACTCAGGGAGAAGTCTGCACCAACGGCACTCGGGTTTTTGTTCACAGCAGCATCTATGATGCTTTTATTGAGAAAATTAAGCAGCGCACTGAAAGGATGATCATTGGTGATCCCACGCAAGCTGACACTCAAGTGGGCTCTCTAATTTCACAGCAACATATGCATAAAGTACTTGAGTATATTGCTGCAGCAAAAGCTTCTGGTGCCCGCTTAGTCTGTGGTGGTAAACGCCTCACTGATGGCAATCTCAGCAAAGGCTGTTTCGTCCAGCCCACTGTATTTGCTGACTGCACCGATGACATGCCCAACGTACAAGATGAAATATTTGGTCCAGTTATGTCTATTCTAAAATTCGAATCTGAAGTTGAAGTCATCACTAGAGCAAACAGCAGCGAATTTGGCTTGGCCGCGGGTCTCTTCACTACCGATTTTGCACGCGCCCATAGAGTCATTGCCAAGTTGCAAGCCGGTATTTGTTGGATTAACACTTGGGGCAGCTCGCCTGCTCAAATGCCTGTTGGCGGCTATAAACAGTCTGGGATCGGCCGTGAAAATGGTATAGATACACTCAATCAATACACTCAAGTTAAAAGCGTTTATGTCGAACTTGGGGACATTGAATGCCCTTACTAACCGCCACTAACTCTTACGATTATATAATCGTCGGTGCGGGGTCTGCAGGTTGCGTGTTGGCTGATCGTTTATCAGCAGATGGTCAATATTCGGTGCTATTGCTAGAAGCGGGCGGCAGTGATAAAAGTATTTTTATTCAAATGCCTACCGCATTATCTTACCCAATGAACAGCGCGCGCTATGCCTGGCAATTTGAATCCCAGCCAGAAGCGGGATTAGATGGGCGAGTGCTGCACTGCCCTAGAGGCAAAGTACTGGGCGGTGGCTCTTCTATCAACGGCATGGTCTACGTTCGTGGTCACGCCAGAGATTTTGATCAGTGGCAACGACAAGGCGCCCATGAATGGGGTTACAAAAATTGTCTGCCCTATTTCAAAAAAGCCGAATCTTGGATGCTAGGCGCGAGTAATTACAGGGGTGGAGATGGTCCGTTAACAACCTGTAACGGCAACCAAATGACAACGACCCCACTCTACCAAGCCTTCATAGAAGCAGGCGTGGAAGCTGGCTACCCCCGAACCGAGGATTATAATGGCTACCAGCAGGAAGGTTTCGGCCCGATGCACATGACAGTCAATAATGGAGTGCGTGCTTCAACCAGCAACGCCTACTTAAAGCGCACTTTGTCTCGGCAAAATTTTAGCTTGATAAGCCACGTTGTATGCCGCAAGTTCATCATTGAAAATACCATAGCCAAAGGCGTCGAGTACCAAAAATCGGGAAAAGTGTTACAGGTTTTCGCACGCAAGGAGGTCATCAGCTGTGCCGGCTCTATTGGTTCCCCTCAATTATTACAACTTTCAGGAGTTGGTCCGGCCAAGGTACTAGAAGCGGCTGGAGTTGATGTACTCCAAGACTTGCCTGGGGTAGGTGAGAATTTACAAGACCATTTAGAAGTTTACTTTCAATACCATTGTAAGCAACCAATTACCCTCAATGGAAAATTAGACCTGCTCAGTAAAGGTTTAATTGGGGCGCGCTGGCTGTTGTTAAAAAGCGGTTTGGGTGCCACCAATCATTTTGAGTCTTGTGGCTTTATAAGATCCAATGCTGGCATTGAATGGCCAGATATCCAATACCATTTTTTGCCGGCGGCTATGCGCTACGACGGTGGGAAAGCCATTGAAGGCCATGGTTTTCAAGTACATGTAGGCCCCAATAAACCTTCCAGTCGCGGCAGAGTATGGATTACCTCTAACGACCCCTTGGCGAAGCCAAATATTGTTTTTAATTACATTGCCACCGCAGATGACAGACAAGATTGGCGAAACTGTATTCGACTGACTCGTGAAATTCTTGAGCAAGCTGCCTTAGATGAGTATAGAGGCGAGGTGATTCAACCTCAGCAACAAGTACAAAGCGATGAAGCGATAGACGCATGGGTCAGACAAAACGTAGAAAGTGCTTATCATCCATCTTGTACCTGCAAGATAGGCGCCGACGACGACCTTATGGCGGTGCTCAACAGTGACTGCCAAGTCAGAGGCATACAGCAACTTCGGGTCGTCGACTCTTCTGTTTTCCCAACAATTACTAACGGAAACTTGAACGCCCCAACCATTATGGTTGCTGAAAAAGTCGCTGATATTATATTAGGCAAACCTGCCTTAACGGCAGAAGATGCCCCCGTATGGATAGACAGTAATTGGCTGCAAAAACAGCGTTTGAACTGCCCTAAAAGGAATATTTAAAAGACGTTTAACCGCCTTCACGACGATGCATTAGAATTTAGATATTTGAGTACTAACGACTGAGCATCAAAGCCAGTAATAGACCCAATAGCTGAAAAAGAACAGAGTATTCACCCTATAAAAAGGAAAACATCATGCTAAAACAAAAAAAATTCTCTAATAGAAAAAATTTTATGAGTGCCCTTGCACTATCAGTCAGCTTATTGAGTGGCGGTGTGTTTGCTGCATCTTGTGACAAGGTGCGTTTTTCTGATGTGGGCTGGACAGATATTACAGCGACGACTGCCGTCGCTACTGAAATAGTCACAGCTCTAGGTTATAAAGCATCGACACAGTTACTCTCAGTGCCTGTGACTTATACTTCTTTGGCCAATGCTGACATTGATATCTTCTTGGGTAATTGGATGCCGACAATGGAAGCTGATATAGCCAAGTACCGCGAAGCGGGAACCGTTGAGACAGTGCGAGCTAATTTAGAAGGCGCAAAATATACTTTAGCAGTACCTCAATATGTCTATGACGCCGGCGTCAAAAGCTTTGCCGATATCGCCAAGCACAAAGATGAATTCAAAGGAAAAATTTATGGTATTGAACCTGGCAACGACGGTAATAGATTGATTCAAGATATGATAGACAAAGATGCCTTCGGACTCAAAGGCTTTAAGCTGGTTGAGTCTTCTGAAGCCGGGATGATATCGCAAGTGAGTCGCGCCACGAAACGCGAACAGTGGGTCGCCTTTTTAGGCTGGGCACCACACCCAATGAACGCCAATATAAAAATGGCCTACTTAAACGGTGGTGATGATTACTTTGGACCTAACTATGGTGGCGCTAGCGTTTATACCAACGTACGTAAAGGCTATCAAACTGACTGTCCTAATATGGGTCAATTAGTCCAAAATTTAGCCTTCAGCTTAGAGATGGAAAACGAAATCATGGGGGCTATTTTAGATGATGGGAAAGCACCTGATGAGGCGGCTAAAACTTGGTTACAAGCAAATCCTAGGGTTTTAGATGAATGGCTTAAAGGAGTGACGACTAAAACCGGTGGCGATGCGCTTCAAGCGGTAAAAGCCAGCTTAGCAATGTAAGCAAGAGGCTGTTCGGTTTAAAACTGAACAGCCTTGATCATAAGGACAGCAGCGACAATTGAGGTTAGCAAGCATTCAATATCCTCTCTATTGTGACTCTATACTCTTCGCGAGTATTAGAACTCTCTGATCACCCCCAATAAATTAAAATAGGCTGATAAATGGATTGGATTACTGAGCATAAAATACCGATTGGCAAGTGGATGGAAAGTATTGTAGATTGGCTCACTTATAATGCCGATTTTATTTTTGATGCTATTTCAATATCACTAGAATGGTTAATTCTTGGTATTGTCGGTTTTTTTGTCTGGTTACCACCTTTCATACCTATCATTGTAACAGCGGCGCTTGCGTGGTTGATACATCGCAGTATCGGTTTAGCCGTGTTTGTTGTCCTGGCCCTGTTATTAATTTTAAACTTGGGTTATTGGCAAGAAATGCTCGAGACTTTTGTGTTGGTTTTAACCGCCACCAGCATTTCTATTGCCATTGGCGTGCCCATAGGCATCGCCGCTGCCCACAAACCTTGGTTGTACATTATACTCAGACCAATTTTAGATTTAATGCAGACGATACCCACTTTTGTCTACTTAATTCCCACCTTAGTTTTGTTTGGATTAGGGGTAGTTCCCGGCTTGATCTCGACCATTATATTTGCCATTGCCGCGCCTATTCGTCTGACTTACTTGGGCATCAGCCGCGTACCTGCAGATCTTATCGAGGCGGGTCGTGCTTTTGGCGCCACACCGTTGAAACTGTTGTATAAAGTTGAATTACCTGCCGCGATGCCGAGTATTATGGCCGGTATCACGCAGTGCATTATGCTCTCCTTGTCGATGGTCGTGATCGCCGCCTTAGTCGGTGCAGATGGCTTGGGCAAACCCGTCGTGCGCGCGCTCAATACAGTGAATATTTCTCAGGGATTCGAAGCCGGACTGGCAATCGTATTAGTCGCCATTATTCTCGATCGAATTTTTAAAGCGCCTAACGCTAAAGAAGAGGGATAATCATGGTTGCGATTAGCATTAAAAATGTAGACGTTATCTTTGGCAGCAAAACCCAGCAAACATTAGCATTACTAGATCAGGGAAAGACCCGCCAACAAATCATTAATACCACAGGTGATACTGTGGGAGTGCACAACGCCAGCATTGATATTAAAGAAGGTGAAATTTGTGTCTTAATGGGCCTATCTGGCTCTGGAAAATCTAGCCTATTACGCGCGATCAATGGTTTAAATAAAACCAGTAGAGGCCAGTTATTAGTTAGAGATGGCGATAATATGGTGGATGTAGCCAGCTGCGACAGCAGTACATTATTACACTTGCGCAGCCACAAAATTTCAATGGTATTTCAAAATTTTGCATTAATGCCTTGGTTAAGTGTGTTAGATAATGTGGCGTTTGGTTTAGAAATGCAAGGTATAACCAAGCAACAACGGCATCAAAAAGCCATGCAACAACTTAAGATGGTTGGCCTAGATGAATGGGCCGACAAGCGTCCTAACCAGCTCTCAGGCGGTATGCAACAGAGAGTCGGCCTGGCACGCGCCTTCACTATGGATACCGACATATTGTTAATGGATGAACCTTTCTCAGCACTGGATCCATTGATTCGTAACCAACTGCAAGATGAGCTGATTGAATTGCAGCAAAAACTTAAAAAAACCATTGTCTTTGTCAGTCACGATTTAGATGAAGCGCTTAAAATAGGCAGTAAAATTGGCATCATGGAATCGGCGCAAATCATCCAATACGATATTCCAGAAAACATCGTACTAAATCCTGCAAATGCCTATGTACAAGACTTTGTTGCCCACACTAATCCACTCAATGTACTTAAGGCGCATTCGTTAATGACGCCGTTATCTGCGCTAGTTAACACCGCCAATAATGCGCAGCAATCGACTGTTATCATCGACCAGCAGCAACAGATAGAATTAACGATTGACCGACAGCAGCAGTTGTTGCACGTAACATTAGGTGGTCAAGTTTTAGGTTTACAATTTTGTACCGGTGAGCAAGATATCCAACAGCTTTCAACCAGCAGTATCACCATAATTGCCAGCGATACCAGTATGCGTCGGGCGATAGAGATAAAACACCATACCGGATTGCCAATTATTTTAGCGGAGCGTGAAAAAGTGCTGGGGATGCTCAATGACAAGAGTTTTTACCACGCGTTGCTCGGCAAACATTTTCAAACAGACTTTTCAGAGGCTAGCTAATGATCTTAGCGGATGAGCAAATCCAACGCTATAAATCTGAAGGCGTATTGGTCATTCGCAATCTGTTTACCCCCTGGATAGATAGATTGAATCCAGGGGCAGACCAAAACATCGCCCAGCCTAGTAAACGCGCTATCAACCGGCAGAGGCAAAAGGTCGCTTCTTTGAAGACTTTTGCAACTGGCAACATATCTTTCAGTATCATGAGTTTGTATTGCAATCACCAATGGCCAATGTCGCCGCGCAACTGATGCAATCTAAGCAAGTACAAATGTTTCACGATCATTATCTCGACAAAGAGGCGGGCAGTGGTGTTGCTACCCCCTGGCATCAGGATATGCCATACTATTTTGTAGAGGGAATGCAAAACGTTAGTTTTTGGATTCCATTAGAGGCCAGGACTCGACAAGTATCGTTAAAGTCTGTCGCGGGGTCGCACTTATGGTCTAAATTAGTGATGCCTACAAAATGGGCCAATAACGCCAGTTTCTAACCTGATAGCCAGGACTATGTCGTTACCTGATATAGACAATAGCACTTTGCCCATTCGTAGCTGGGCAGGTGAACCGGGCGATGTAATCGCCTTAAATTTTCGAACCGTCAATGGCACCAATGCCAACAGTTTGAAAAGTAACAGCCGTACGCTGTCGTTTAGGCTGCTCGGTGACGATACTCGCTATATAAAACGGCCGGGCAAAACCTCACCTGATTACCCCAGCATAAACCAGCAAAAAGGCGAGCGTTTAAGAGAGGATTGGTTTCCAATTATTTATAACTAATGAGAGAGTTAAAGCTAGATGTTTTGATTTTCTATAACCTCTATTCGCACAGATACTGGATCTAATATACTAACTCAGCCCTCAACCTTTTCTGATATCGGCGAGTAACCAGCTCAAGTCTTTGCAGCCTCTCTTTGCAATAACCCAGAAGGGGCTTTATCTCGAACAACAGATTTCTAGACACAGGTGACACACTAAGCAACGACATCGTAAATACTAAGTCTGGGTATAATATTTCTATCCTGCCCTCGCTTTCTAAATCAAATACTTTCGATTGCAAAAGGCGTTAGCCGATGGCTTTTATTGACAGCTAGTAGCCTATTGTCGATTTAAACATTCCCTCCAAGGGACAATATGGGGATAATAGCGCCTTTATTTTGCGCACCGCACTGTTTTATTTTGAGAATTCAGAGCTGATAGTTGAGGATTATTTTTATATGCATGATTTATATTACAAAGGTAGAATTCATACTCGGCTTAACCATGTGAATACAGGTTACAAAACGAACCGAGATATTCGATTGGGTACCACTGAGCGTCCTTTATGCTTAACTTTAGCTAATCAAGACAGAAAAGCTGAAATTCAACTATTGCTCAATGAACAACATCTGGTGGCCAATATAATTATTGACGACAGCACTGCAGAAAATATTAATGAATTAACCGCTATCATTGAGAAACCAAGTCCTAGCAGGTTTGAGAAAACACCAGGGCGCAATGACTGCTGCTCTTGTGGTAGTGGCAAAAACTACAAATAATGCTGCGCCTAGGCAGAGTTAGAAAGATATGCACAAGCGATTTCCTATCGCCAGCTGATTGATTAAACACTTGCTGTCTTAATCGATAGCTAGCTGTTGACAGTGTTATAAGATAATAGCCACTTTAGACTATGTAATGGCTTTGATTATTAGCGATGATGAGCAGACCTTAGCTCTTATCAGAGAGATGTAGCAAAGCTAACAGTTGCCGTCTCGATCCACATTCTGCCTTGAATTTACAGACCCACGATACACATAAAAAAGCTTGAGCCAATCTTAATACTCTCTGCTTAGCTACAGACTTGAAAAATTTTCAGAGGTTATTAGACCAGCGATTAACTGTGCTATATTGCCTGACAGTGTCCACCATCAGATATATAGACCCTGAGAACACAACCACAAAAAGTACATTGATTGATGCTATGCAAGCTGACTGGGAGTTAACACAATACATATGAGTGTAATAACAAAATTGACCATTGAAAAGATAACTACACTCCTCTCCCCATACGGTATTGTCAATATTAAGGCTGTATCACTATTAAGTGGCGGGTCTGAAAACACTAACTATCGGATAAAGACTAGCGCTAGAGATTACGTGCTGACTATATGTGAGCAAAAATCATTACAAGAAAGCCGACAGCTAGTCAATTTACTAGACTATTTGGCCAAGCAAGGTTTTTCCAGTTCAAAAACCCTTAAAACCTTGAACGGGGAGTTAGTCAGTCAATGGAATAACAAAGCTATCATTGTCAAAAGTTTCATCAAAGGTGAGATTGTTGCCGATCTTCCCACTGATTTACTGCACAATTTAGGTGCCCAGCTAGCCAGTTTGCACTTACTCGCTGCGCCTAGTTATTTGCCGAGCGAACTAGGATACGGTAAGGAAAAATTCGATCTTGTTAAGGAGTATGCACCGCAATCCTCATTTAATCACTGGCTTTTAGGTAACCGCGATTATATTGACCAACATATAACTAAAGATTTGCCTAAAGCGCTGATTCACAGTGATCTTTTTTATAACAACATTATTGTCACTAGAGATAGAAAGCATGCGACAATTATGGACTTTGAGGAGGCCAGTTATTATTATCGCGTCTATGATATTGGCATGATGATCGTCGGCTGTTGCTGTTACAACAATTGCTTCGATCACCGCAAAATAACAAGTTTTTTAAGCGGCTACCAGCAAAGCATAACCTTTCAAGCCTCTGAAATTGAAGCCCTGCAAGCTTTTACTGTATACGCTGCAACGGCGACGGCCTTCTGGCGCCATCAAAATTATAACTATGTCAATATCGATGCGACTATGGCAGAACATTATGTGGCGATGAAAAACTTAGCGGATGAGGTGAGAGCTATTTCGGTAGATGAATTTACTCGAAATTTTCTCTAATACCCTATGACTGCTGAGATCGACACCCCGGCTCGGCATCACAATGTGCCATATTGGTAGTGTTAACAACTCAATCAACAAAGGGCGTCCATCATCAAGGCTAACGTAATCAGTATAGACTTGGCAAAGAATATTTTTCAGCTATATGCTTTGTACCCAAACAATAAAGCTATTATTAACGTTAAGGTCCCAAGAGATAAATCACTGCATGAACTACGTCAATTTGAACCTACCATTGTGGCGATGAAAGCTTGTTACTCCTCCCACCCTTGGGGGCGCGCCATTCAAGAACTCGGTCATACAGTGAAGCTAATACCCCCGATAAAGGTTAAGCCTTTTGTTCAAG
>JAWUWK010000102.1:0-10051 GCA_034111875.1 Gammaproteobacteria bacterium | reverse complement strand
AGCTAAAGCCCAGGTTAATTTGACCGATGAAGAATCGCGCATCATGCCAGTGTCGATACGGATACGATGCTGGTCATGAGTACGCATGTGACTCAGGCAACGAATGACAAACAGCAAATTAAACCGGCTCTGAAAAATCTTTCGGCCTTGCCGGATAAATTGGGCAAAGTGACGGATCTGTTAGCGGATACGGGCTATTTCAGCGCCAACAATGTTGGGCTATGCACAGAGGCTGATATCCAACCTTTACTTGCGGTAGCGCGTGCTCCCCACCATCAGTGCGATTTTGAGCGGTTCGCACCAGACACCCCCGCGCCCGAAGCGGATGACCCACTGCCCCTTAGGGAACATCGGTTGACAACACAGGTGGGCCGGGCTTTGTACGTATTAAGAAAGCAGACGGTGAAACCTGTTTTCGGCATTATCAAACATGTGATGGGCTTCAGGCAGTTCTCGCTGCTGGGATTGAAGAAAGTGTCAGGTGAATGGAGGCTCGCCACGCTGGCATGGAATGCGTAGGCGGAAATTATAGCGCGGCAATCGGCCACTTTTGTGTATTCTGATAGCCGTATGATTTATTTTATCCTTAAATTATGGCAATTGAACGTCAGGCCGACAGACTGCTAGTAAAGGCTCTTCCGGTGTAGTGAATTCTAGAGAAAAGCACCTGATTCGGTAACGTCAAAGTAAATATAGAGCGTATCATATTGGTTATACAGTGGAATTAAAAATTTTAGCTCGAACCAGAATCAAGAGTTTGCTCTGGATATTGCAGTCAAATTACTGATTCAGGCAGCGGCAATAGAAACCTGTTTTTTGATTTATCAGAGCGACTAGGTAATTATTCACGAAAAACAGCGTGGATTAAGTTCAAGTACTTATATTTCACAGAAAATTAGATTCCATCCCAATGGTGTCCTAATTAATCAGTCTGATTACATAAGTGTATGATCTATTTCATTAAAGCGTGATTAGAGCCGATAATCAATTATTATCACATAAAGCAGAGTCTTCTGCTTTATTCATTACATTTTTTATATTACTGTAGATACCCTCCAAAACGTAATCTTTAGTTAAAAGGAATAACGCAACTTATGGCATTGTTAAGTGGCAATAGCTTAGATAAACAAGTGTTATTGGAAAAATACTTGCTTGAGTGTGCGGATGGGAAACATAAATCACTAAAACAGCTATATGATTTATGTTCAGCGAATCTGTTTAGTGTGGCTTTGCGTATATTAAGAGATAGGGTACTTGCCGAAGATTGTTTGCAGCAAGTGTTTTATAAAGTATGGAATAACGCGGCTAGTTACGATGTTACCAAAGCTAAAGCGCAAACTTGGTTAAACACTATTACACGTAATCAAGCGTTGGATATTCTAAGAAAGAACAGACACAGTGATAAGCACGATAGCGATGATGCATTAGCCTATATTGCAGACGATGTGCCTTCACACGAGAAATATGTTGAATTAGCCCAAGACAGTGCAGCGCTGCATCAATGTTTAGGACAGCTTCCAGAGCAACAGAAAATTTATTTAGAGATGGCTTTCTTTGAAGGTTTAACCCATCAGGCGTTATCTGATAAAACAGGTACCTCTTTGGGTACTGTAAAAACTTGGATTCGAAGAGGGTTGGAGAGGTTACGCAAATGCATGAATACGATTTAAGTGATATCGAACAACGTAATCAAGCGGCGGCTGACTATGCGTTAGGTTGTTTAGAATTAAATGAAAAAGCCAAAGTTGAAGCCTTATTAGCGGTCAGTCATGACCTTCAGAAGGAAGTTGAACAGTGGCGTGAATATCTTGATATTTTGAACACTAGTCTTGCACCGGTTAAGCCTCCATCACGGGTTTGGAAAAAGATTAACGCGAGCACTAAAACATCAACTAGTGTTTGGTCTTGGCAGACTTTAGCAGGATTCTCTTTAGCATTGATGCTCTCATTCGGACTTTATTTACAGTATCCTCAAACGAGCGTTGTTTCCAAAAATGTTTGGGTTCCTCTTATCGTTAATGAAGAAAAAGCGCCAGGTTGGATAATGAATACTTCGATGAAAAACCAGCAGTTAGTGGTTGAGTCGAAACGGCATGTTAGTATGCCAGCCGATACATTCTATGAAATTTGGCTAATGGAAAAAGGGTATGAGCCTATGTCTCTCGGTTTTCTTCCGGCCAGTGGAAAACGTGTAATACCTTTTTCCAAACCTTGGTCAGATAGGCTACTTAACTGTGAAGTCGTTATCACTATGGAAGGGCCTAAAGGTGCTCCGAATGGTTTTAGTATGGGGCCTGTTTCAGATAAGGTGAATTGGAAGAATGTTGCTTTTTAAATGCTACTTTTTCATCCAGAAGATGAGTTTTTTAGTCATCAGGGAGTCGTTTTTAAGTTGTTTTCCTCTGTTTTTATTGCACGAAAAAACCTCGCTTTAATCCTTTTTGCTGTTTACTGTGGATTTATCGAGCCATTGGCTTGTTTTAATCGATGTTTAAATTGGTAGATGTTCGCACCACAGAGGCGTCTTAGAATTGATCGTATATCGTTATTTGGTAAGTACAGTCATCTGAATATATCGTCCAATTTTCACAATACACTCTTGGGTTTGGATTTACATAGTCCATCTATAGTCTTTATGCTGTATCTAAGAGCGTTTCAGCCTCCTCAATAATTTACTGTCAGCACATAGACTCCGTCTTTCTCATTCAATAACGAGCTATTCACCGCGAAGATTAAAAAATCGAAAAATCTTTATTTTTAGTTACGATTGCTGAGTGTGAAGGTGACATCGGGCAAAAAAAGGATGTATTAGTCGTGTGCTTGTGTTGATCTATAAGTATAATAATCAAAAATAGATTAGCGCAAGTTTGCCTATTAATCTAGCCACTTGAAATCAGCGTAGCACCTGACAATGTTGATGAACCAATGCTTGGTATTTAAAATACGACTAGCGCTAGCAAAAGAGCGTAACATTACCCCTAATATTAAACCTATACAAGAGGACATCATGGCTGATTTAGAACCTAAAAAAATTAGAAGTTTCACCGCGAGAACCCTTGAAGATCAACAAGCTTTTATTGAAAATACTTGGTGTGATCATTGTCAAAAAGAAAATTTAGGCCTGAATTCTCCGGTTGAATATGAACAAGGTGGTACAGTCTATATTGAAGGGAAATGTAGTGTTTGTGCTCATTTAGTCATTACTGAATTAACTAACGATGACTTTTAATTCTCGAAAAATTAAAGACTAAGAGAGATATTAAAAATACCACTAAGGAAATAAAGTGACAGGTTTTGAACAACGTTTTGCGGGCACACAACGTATTTACGGAGATATCGGGTTAGCTAAATTTCAGCAGTCGCATATCTGCGTACTTGGGATAGGTGGGGTGGGTTCTTGGGTTGCCGAGGCATTGGCGCGATCTGGAATCGGCGAGATCACATTAGTTGATGCAGATGATATCTGTATCTCCAATACAAATCGTCAAATTCATGTGCTGCAAAGTACTATCGGGCAAGCAAAAACTGAAGCGATGGCTCAGAGAATCTCTGAGATCAATCCAGACTGTTTGGTGCACCGTGAAAGTGTATTTATCACTCTAGGTAATGTGAAAGAGCTTATTACAGGGCATTTAGATTATGTTATCGATGCAATCGATACAGTTAGTGATAAAGCAGCGGTTATAGCCTACTGTAAGCGCAATAAAATACCGGTGATTACTATTGGTGGTGCAGGTGGGCAATGGGATCCAACGTCTGTGGAGACTGCGGATTTAGCGCGCACTGTCAATGACCCGCTTGCCGCTAAAGTACGCGCTAAATTGCGCAGGGAATACGGTTTTAGCAAAAGCGGCAAACGTTTTGCAGTAGAGTGTGTGTTTTCAAAAGAGCAATTAAAGTATCCTCAACCAGATGGTAGTATAGACACCATTAAAACAACAGCAGCGGAGGGTGGTTTGGACTGTAATAACGGCTTCGGCGCGGCGACAGTGGTGACAACAACCTTCGCGATGGTCGCAGCAGCTAAAGTATTAAATAAACTAATGTCTAAAGCCAATTTATGATGAAATTATTTGCCAATTTATACACATTAATTGAGACAAATCAATTAATAAAAGATGTTTCATTGCCTCACTGGCACTGTACGAAAATCGATGATTCAGAATACACTGTTAAAGCAGAAGGTGTGTTATTGACCCTAGAAGGTAATAAAGAGTTATTATTATTTGGTGAATTAAACATATCTCTAGCAGAAATAGATGCCTGGGTTGAAACATTAGCAATCTTACCTATAAGCTACAATATTGATCTGCATGGAGATGAGGCAAGATTAATTAGAAGATATCAGCGATGAATGGTTAAAAATTAACCATATTTCACATAGGTTTAAACCGCATAGTTTTTTTGTTAGCCAGTTATCGGTCGTGCTGGCAATAAAACCCTGCGTATTATAAGTTACTTGGTCTCAATCGGTTGTTGTAGTCTTCTTTAGCTAATCCACTGTATGGCTGCCTCTGATCAAAAGAATAATATTTTTAAAGCGATTAGCCTTACGTCGTAGTGTAGGCATTGGTATTTAATGCTAAACTCATGTTATAAATATTAAATTATCTACTATGATGTCTAGGTGGAATTGATGAGCGAAGAAGTTTTGCATGACCGATTTGATTTTTTAGTCGCGAATGTTGAAGAAATAGTATTATTATTAAGCAATCAAGGTGAGATTCTAAAGGCTAGCGCGGGGGCCGAGGACTGGCTTACGGCTGAAAGTTTAGTTGGATTGTCATTTCCATTATTATTTCCTGCAGAAATGATGACACAAGTGAATAATCAGTTAAATACCGCTGTTGAAACGACGGAGTCAGTCAGTTTTCAATACTCTATGAAAATAAAAGAGGCACCTGATTGGGTTGAACTCGGTTTAAAGGAACCTCATATATGGCAAACCCGCTGCCAACATGTGTCCGATAGTGAGTTGATCTTTGTCATTGCTGACCGCAGTGAAGAAGTAAAGCTAGAGAGAAAAATAATAAATCAAGCGCAGCGAGATCCACTAACCGGTGCTTATAATCGTCGAGCACTGATGACCGTATTGAGCCAATCTGTTGCGCAGGCACAACGCTACGATTGGCTGTGTTCATTTCTTATCATCGATATTGATAGTTTTACTGAGTTTAATGAAAATTTTGGCTGGGATGCAGGTGATTTAATCTTGCAGCAGCTAGTCTCCAATTTACACAGTTTTAAGCGCACTGCTGATTTCTTAGCGCGCTATGCAGATGATCAATTTGTAATGTTTCTACCTGAGACCAATATAGACCAATCAGGCTTAGCTGCTGAACGCATTAGAGCAATGGTTGAAAGTCTAGAAATTCCTTTTTCTCAAGGCGATTTGAACTTCACAGTAAGCATAGGTGCCGCTACTTTAGGTGACTCACAAGAGACACATGAATCTATGTTGCGAAGAGCAGAAGAAAACTTAGAGGTAGCCAAAGGTAGCGGATCGAATAGAATTGAGGTCGACGAGAAAATTTAATCACACTGAATATCTATCCTAGATTTAATCTGTTTAAATTTTTTTAAGAAGCCAGAAAAAATTTACAGAAGTTGTAAATGGTCAATTTTTTGAGGGATCTGAAATCAAGCCTTTATATAAATTTTTTGAGCGTTTTTATCAGCAATTCCATCTGTGGTTGTGTGCCAATGCTAATCCTTAAGTGGTTGCTGATTTTTAATTTACTAAAGTGACGCACGATGATTTTATTCTCTCTGAGAAAGCTCATTATAGCAGGGGCTTTTTTGTCATTGTGGCTAACCAACAAAAAGTTAGTTTTTGAGGGAATAACCTCAAAATCAAGTGCTTCAAGGGCTAGTCTTGTCCACTCTCTAGTGTTAATCACTTTGCCAAGTGTTTGTTTGAAGTAAGGGTCATCTTCAATTGCCCCTACAGCTGCTGCTTCAGCCAGCATATCCAGTGGGTAGGAGTTAAAACTGTTTTTTACCCGCTCTAATGCTTCGATTAGGTTTTCATTACCAATAGCGAAACCAATACGCAGTCCTGCGAGAGCCCGAGACTTTGAGAAAGTTTGAATAACTAAGCAATTATCATATTTTTTGGTGAGTGAAATGGCTGATTCCGCGCCAAAATCGACATACGCCTCATCTACAATAACGAGTGACTGAGTGTTGATTATCAGTAACTTTTCAATCTCTTCAATATTTAAAGCGTGTCCTGTCGGAGCATTAGGGTTTGCAAAAATAATACCGCCGTTATCGTCTTTATAGTGGCGTAACGAGATTGAGAAATCGTCATTGATGGGGACAAGTGTTGCTTGTATATTGTACAAGTCACAATAAACACTGTAAAAGCTATAACTGATATCGGGCATGAGAATAGGCCGTTGTTGACGAAAAAAGGCCATGAAGGCGTGAGCGAGCACTTCATCAGAGCCATTGCCTATAAAGACATTTTTATTACCCACCTTATAATAACTAGCAATAGCAGCATTAAGCGCTGAACTTGCAGGGTCAGGATATCGACTTAGTTTATTTATATCAAAATGATTTAGCAGCTGCTGTACTTTCGGAGAGGGTGGATAGGGATTTTCGTTGGTATTAAGTTTAATTAAATCACTAATCTTCGGTTGCTCACCAGGGGTGTATGGCACTAGATTTAATATCTTTTCGCTCCAAAATTTACGTTTCACAGTGTGTCTGTCCCTATTAGAAAAATGAATGGTAGATAGTGCTCTTAGCCTGCAAAGCTTAATGCTAATTTACTGCGAAAAGTTAGAATTTATGCATATTTTTTAGTCTTTCTGGTCAGATAATGGGCCATTAGCTGCAAAAAAAATGGAGTCAAGTTCTTCAGCTTTATTTTACTTACGCTGATTGGTCACGTTAAATATTATAGATAGATAATAACAATAATAGGCGGCATCAGGTAGGTAAGTTGTTCGCAATGTTTATTTGCTGGCAAGTTTCGTATAACAGGACAATTTAATAATGCTTAGGAACAACTTTCATAAAAATTTCGACCCAGCTTTCGCTAAACTCTATACCGGATTTTTTATTGATCTCTAATAGTGCGCGCATTAAGGGTCTTTTATGGGAGGTTAAGCTGGTGTGACCATGGGTAATTGCTTCAAAGGTATGAACTATGGCAATAACTTTAGCGCCAGGGCTTATGTTATTTGAGGATAGTCCGTTAGGGTAGCCGCTGCCATCAATATGCTCTTGGTGCTGCATCAACGCGTGGCCCGCTAGATGTGAATTGAACAGAGAGCGCATTAATTGTGATGATGTTTGCACATGTTGTCTTACCAAGCTCTGCTGCTTCTGATTCAATCTATCATTTTGGTTAAGTATAGATGTTGGTAAAAATGCCATCGAAATATCATGGGAGAAAAGCGACGCGGCCAAATTGACGGCGTCGATTGGGCTTCCGGCAGCAGCATTCATAGAGACCGCCAGCTGTCCTACCCTATCAGTACGGCCCTGCCAATAACCCACTCTGGCCTCACAGGTTTTTGCCAATTGATATAAAAACTGCAGTTCTTGATTGTCTTTTGATAATTCTTCTAACCAATTACCCTCTGTTTTAGAAGTTTCGCTAGTACTTGGGTCAACAAGCGCGATGATATCAATCAAAATGTTGGCAATTAGAGAAGGCTCAGCTGAAGCTAATTTTTGTAATCCAAGTTCAATGGCATCGTATAATTCTTGGTCGAATTCAACTTGCTGGTTTATTTTGAATTGTTCCATGAAATCTCTTGATTTATCCATTAGTAACAGTGTCAGGTCACCGGCGCGATCAGAAAATGGAATACTACCTTTACGCACTAAATCTAGAATGGTTTCTAACTCTTGGAGTATGACCACCATTGGATCAAAGCTGAGAAGGCTGGAATTAGCTTTAACCGTGTGTATCGTCCTGAACAAATCATCTAAGAGAATGGAGTTCTTTGGTTCATGTTCTAAGTCAACTATACTGGTTTCACAAATACTGTGTTGTTCAATAAATTCTTCATAAGCCTCTGTAAATAGCTCACTATCAATGGGATCATTCAGATAAAACCTTGCCATTCTTTAATCCTTAACTAAGATGTGCTTATTGTAGTCATTAACTATAGTAAGAAATGTTACAGCTCTGCTTTAATCAGGCAATATATTCTAAACCCATAAATCATTACTAGAACGTTTATGAAATCAAAAAACACGTTAATTAGTATTTGCAGGCCTTGGCTGTCAAATATTGATTCTGAAACAGCAGACACCATAGATTTGAGTAGGAAAATTGACATGATAATAAGCGCGACGCCTTTAAAAATAGGTGCTACGTACTCGGCAGTCAAATGCCAACTTTGCTTTAAACTAAACATCGTATCTTGTTTTTCAACAACGCAAATATAATCAGCTATTGATAGTCGAATAGCAACATAAACTCCAGGGGCAACAAAAGCCATTAAACCAAAGAATATACCTATACTCGACAGCAAGAAAACTGAAAATAATTTTGGCCATAATTTTAAACTGGCGACGATGGCTTGACCTGGGGTATATAAAGGGCCCTCGACACTGGATTGCATATAAGCAATAGTGGCGCCCCAATAAATAGGCATAAATAGAAGATTGAGACCTGACATTAATAATATGTTGTCGGTAAAAGAGCTGGGGTCATCTTTTGCCATCGACATGTCTATTTGAGAAAATAGAAAATTAAAAACAATTAGAAAGGGTAAATTTATTAAGGCTAAAGAAGTAAAGTTCTGCTTGAAAAAGAAGATGCTTTGTCTAATGTATTCGAATATCATAGGTAATTAAAATCACTTTTAAAGAATATAATTTTGCGTATTGTAGCAGTTGCAATAAAATTCTCGTAGCTGATATGTGTATTTCTTCGATTTATTTTTGACAAAATAGCACTGACTTTAATGTCCCGCACATTAAAGCCAATTCCTTTAGATAATAAGTTCATAGAGAGCACTTAGGGCTCCCAGTCTCGTCTCTTAGATACGCCTAAATAGGTTATAATTTGTGCTTCCTCGCTATAGGTTGAAGCTGACTAAGATGAAAACCATTTATTGACCGACCACGTTTATCGATTGGGTTGATCAACAATTTAGTATTACACAAAAGTCCTCAACGCAGGAAATGCGAAGGCTGTTTCATGGTAGAAATCGGAAGACTGAAAATTATTCATAACTTGTCATCGATTGGTTTCCCAATATTTGTGTCGTTCGTTTATACGCCGATATAGAACAACATACTTTAATCAGTTTAGTGGAGGTTCTGGCGGCTAAAACCTTTGTCCAAGGTGAGCTTATCCAAGAGCGCGGGCGGCATAGGAAAACCATTTTTAGAGTGGCCTACGAAGAAATTTCTAAGCAACTAGATCTTCAAGAACTAGGTTTGAATCATTAAGTATAGCGGTATGAATTTCAAGATTTTGTTTATTTCTTTACATGAGCAACAGCAGGGCTAAGTTAAGGTGGCAGGCGAAAAACGAAAAACGAAAAACGAAAAACGAAAAACGAAAAACGAAAAACGAAAAACGAAAAACTATTGAATTTATTTGCTCATACATGCGCTTTTTCTGTTTAAGCCATTGTAGGAGGCGCCAGTTTGATCGTCAACGCAGACGTGGGTCAAAGGGCTTTATCGATTGTCAGGGTCAACCATCAACTGAATAATTTTCAAAAAAATTCCTGATTAGCCATAAGACTCCGCTAGCTTTAAATATTTCTTGGGCATTGGCGGGGTTCTTACCATTATTTCACTCAATAATGGCAGTAAATTTCTTAAATTGTATCGATGGTTAAACCTAAAACAAAATTCTGCTAAATATCTTGGTAGATGCTTCGAGTTGATTGAATGACATGTGCCTGATAAAGCTGTTTTTACATTTCCAATCATGCTATTCACCCATTTAAACTCATTACTATCAAGTAGCTCCAAGTTTCCTCCGCACTTTATTCGCGTATGATGGCAACCTGCTTCTGTGACCGCTGTAAAACAGGCTAGTGTGTCAGAAGTAACTTCACTTCCCGAT
>JAWUWK010000101.1:0-34906 GCA_034111875.1 Gammaproteobacteria bacterium | reverse complement strand
CACTATGATAGGCGTGATAATGAGCAGATGTATCGCTCCATAGCTTCTTTCTTCAAGTTTACAGGGTGGTTTTTATTTATACTTGCTTACTTAATATCGTTCCAAGCATAAATGTATTTTACTTTGATTAACGAGGAAATTTATAAACTGGTCTGGCACATACTGGTCACAGTGATTCTATTTAAATGCTGTGGCCTGACTTCCTACGGGTCGCGAAATTATCACCGGCATACTATGAGAGATAGGTCTCTTTTTTGTGGAGATAGATAGTGATACTTGGCTTTGGTTTCCGATCCTATTGGTCGGGGGTTCGAATCCCTCCAGGCGCACCAAATTCCGTTCTCACAAGTTCTCGCATCCCTTGTAAAATCAACGCTTAGACAATAGATTGTTCTCAGGCGTTCTTAGACCTTCCTATAAAATCTTGTGTAAATTAGGGGCCTTTTTGGGGGCTCTTTATTTAAAACACAGTTATTTATAGTAAAAGGCCCCCAAAAAAGCCCCCAAATCCGAGTTTAAGAAGCCCCTACAGTTACCTTTAAGTAGGAGTTTGCATGGCTTTGAGTGATAGATAAATCAAAAGTACTGAACTAAACTAAACTAAACTAAACTAAACCAAACCAAACCAAACCAAAAGATAAAGATTATAAGCTTTTTGATGGTAAAGGCCTGTCTTTATTGGTCACTAAAGCTGGTGGAAAGCTCTTTAGATTAAAATATAGGTTTGAAGGAAAAGAGAAAAAATTATCAATTGGCTCATTTTTGGATATTAGGTGAGCTTACGGCAGCATAGCTCACTTTTTTTAAATTGGATTTAATGGTTGCGACTCTTCATTGAGGACGCAACATGATAAATTCAGATCAACTTTCTATTACAACGACTGCTTCGATCAATGGCGAAAAAACCGCGAAAATCGGTCTGTACCTACCCCTCTAGCTCTCCGCAAGCAAGCTGTCTTACTTTATGAAACGTATCCATCATCCAAAATCATGGTTGCGTTAAAAATCAGTGGCACACAGTTAAAACACTGATATAAGCAGCTTGCTTCAAATCTGGATTCCCCAAAATTCGTCCCCTTGCCTTACTCAAGCACAACCACTATCGATACTCCAACAAGAGATCTTCAAACGATGGATTTGTCTTTTTCTAATGGGACGAAGCTCTCCTTCAGTGGCGGCCTATCTGCGACTGTCATCAGCACGATCATTCAGGACATTAAGCGATGATACAACTCACCGCACAAACTCACATTCTGTTGGCTAGCGCCCCCGCTGATTTTCGTTGTGGTATCGATGGCTTGGCTGCCATCTGTCGACTACACCTAAAAAATGAAACACGTTGCGGGATATTGTTTGTGTTTATTAACCATAGTAAAACCATGATCCGAGCGCTGACGTATGATGTCTCTGGCTTTTGGTTAATGACCAAACGTTTATCTAAAGGCACTTTTTCTGGATGGCCAACCAAGGGTGCTATCAATACGTTGGCAGCGATTGAGCTTCGCGCATTATTAAGTGACAAAAGTTATACACATTCAAAGAATCTCGCAGGCCTCTGAAGAACTTTGAAAGGTTGCTGTATACATTTAGCGCGATATCATCAGCGCATCTTTTAGTGGAGCTGACCGTTTGAAAACCCAATATTCTGATATAGACGCAAAATACCTGCAGCACTAGTTGAAGCCCTTGGTCAAAATCAGCGCATTAAAGACTCGCAATGAGTTGGTGGCAGATAAGCAGATATTACTCCTAGCGTGACTTGCTGATGAACTAGGTACCCTATGCCTAACGATATGGCTGCTGATGATGTGCGAGACTAGGCAGTTGCTCTGCTAGCTTATTACAGGACAATCAACTTGACCGGCGACAATTAGCTTGTCCGGTTTTGCTAAACTCTAGGAATTTATCATTTTAGTGAAATCGATATGCCTGGAAAAACCATCAACTGCAAGCTCTCGATTATACATCGGTTTGAAAAATACTCAGTTAACTTACGGGTGAAGTTAAGATTTTGTAATTCCTATTTAAAACCAATATGATACATTTTATATCCGCTTTGAAGTCACGGAATCAGAACAATATTTTCAGGTATATTTAACGCTCTGGCTTAAGTTCAAAATTCGCCAGCATTGATTGTAAGTTTTCTGCTTGTTGAGAAAGCTGAACAGCCGCAGCAGCACTTTCATGAGCCGCTTCACTGTTTTTTTGAGTGATAGTATCTATCACAGCAATGCCACTGTTGATAGAATTCACCCCTGTTGCCTGTTGGTTGCTTATATCGGCAATCTCTTCTATTAAGGCGGCCGTTTGTTGCACTGTGTCAAATATTTCTCTCAGACTATCGGCGGTTTCGCTCGCGATAGAACTACCACTACTTGTTTTCTCAACAGAACCTTCAACTAATTTAGTCGTTTGCTCTGCCGTTTTGGTGCTTCTTTGCGCCAGGTTTCTAACTTCCTCAGCGACTACCGCAAAGCCTCTTCCCTGCTCACCTGCGCGTGCAGCTTCGATCGCTGCATTAAGCGCTAATAAATTTGTTTGTTGTGCAATACCGTCGATGATATCAATAAACCCAGTGATGCTGTTACTTGCCTCAGTGATTTCTGCCATAGAACTGATCATCGCTTGCATTTTTTCACTACCTTGGGCTGCTTGTGCCTGCGCTTTGGAAACTAATATCTGCGCCTGGCTAGCATTATCTGCATTGATATTAATCTTTTCTGTGAGTTCTATAATAGACGAGCCAATGCTGACTAAACTATCTGCCTGATCACTAGCTCCTTGAGAGACTGCTGAACTGTTACTGGACAAATTACCGCTGCCGCTAGTGATTTCAATCGAGGCAGCTTGCGTCTGATTTAATACTTGATTTAAATTTTGAGTCATATTCTGCAAGGCGAGACCTAGTGCATCTTTTTCAGATGCAAGCTTGATACTGTGATTCAGGTCACCTGCAGCGATTTTTTCGGCGAATATCACTTTTTCCCTGAGGTTATTCATCATGATAACCATTGCTGCGTAAATACCTTGGTCTGCTTCAGATATTTTTAAATCTTGTGATAGGTCGCCCTTAGCAACCGTTCGAGCTAGTGACTGAATATACTTTGGCTCGCCACCAAGTAGGGACATCACATGTGTTATTAACCAAAAAGAAATGGTTAAACCTAACATTACGGCGATCAAAGTTCCAAACAGAGTGCTATTTATTACATCAACTTCAGTCTTCTCCAAGGAATTTGAACGTAAAGTCAATAATTTATGTTCTCTATCTTTAAAGGTCTTTAATTGAGAGCGGAATTGATCGAAATAGATTTTGCCTTTTGCTTGGCCTACGATATCAGCCATATCGTCCATTGTCTTCGAATGACCGATCTCGTCACGTAACTTAATTTGATTGACTACCACTTGGTTAATCCAGTCATCAATCGATCGCTTAATCTGTGAGAGTAGCGTGACTTGTTGCGGGTTATCAGAAACTTTTTTAGATAACTCAGTAATTTTTTGATAAAAATCTTTTTTGCCACCATTGTATGGTTCTAGAAAATGTTGTTGGCCTGATAGTAAAAACCCGCGCAAGCCGGTTTGCATATTAACGGCCGCAGAAAGCATAGATTCTGCCGCTGCTATCACTTGATAGGTGTGTATGACCGAGTTAGTTAATTGTTTATAATCAGCGAAGTCATTAGTTTTAGAGACTTTAAGCTTCTGCGCATCCATTAATTTTCGCTCTCTATCTACGAGCGTCTTTAATTGGATCCTGAATTTATCTAAATACACTTTTCCTTCAGCTTTTTGCACGAGCTCTGCCATATCATTCATGGTTTTGCTGTGGCCAATTTCATCGCGTAATGCTATCACCGGCTCAGTAACTTTTGTTTTCCATTGGCCTATTGAACTGGAAATTTCCCTCAGAAGGGACACTTGAGCTGGGTTGTCAGATACGGTTTGAACGAGCTCTGCAAGCAAAATTTCAAAGTTTTTGGCGCCTTGATTATAAGGGCCAAGGAAGTCTTCTTGACCTGCCAGTAGGTAGCCCCGCATGCTTGTTTCCATATCCACGGCTGCCGCTTCAATTTTGGTGGCTTTAGCTATTACTTCATGTGTGTGCTCTACCCATCTAAAATCTGACTGGAGAGACTTAATACTGAAAAAAACGATGACGGCAATGACAACCATTAAACCGAGAACAACCCCAAAGCCAGATAACAGCTTGGCTCTGAAACTCAAATTTTTTAACATGTTAATCCCTTTTAATGACAAAAAAATAAATCATCAGATAGCCATGTCATCAGTTACTTTTTTTGGCATATCTCTTTAATTTAGTGAAGAAATAAAATTTTTGTATTGGCAGTATCCACAAACGCTATAAAATTTTTTTAGTTGAGTCCTAAGCTTTTTTTGAGGCTAGTTCAAAAAATTATAATGACACTATCAACACGACAAAGGACAGTAAAATATTAATTGAAAATGAAAATGAACCATAACAGTAGCATAATTAGCAACAATAAAGAACAGCAGTATATTAACTGAAAGTGAGCAAATTTATGGCTTGAGTATTAATTAGTGCCTGTTACAAAATTTTAAATCCTATATAAGACAGTGAGTAAGCTCGTAAATCCGCAACGAAAATTTAGAATAAACAATGCGAAAAGTGTTTATTGCCCAAATTAATATAAACCAAGTCAATATAGCTGGCATTGCCTTTGATGTCCGCTGTCGTGATGCTGGCCCAAAATTACTTAAAAGGGCGGCAGCATATTTATCTCAATACACCTCTTCGTAACCAAGTGCTGGCCTGTCTTGAAAAAGTAATACCACAAGATACTGACAGCAGTGTCGGTCCTTCTGGTATGACATTGTGGCGGATATTAGTGCTCGGCGCGCTTGATTTAGGCGACAATAAAGATTTTGACTGCGTTCATTAACTTGCCAATCAGCACACCACGCTTCGTCAAATGATGCTCCATAAGGGTGATGACGAGTATCGTCAAACAGTGATTGATAACTTAAGTTTGTTCACTCCTGAAATACTGAATTAGATTAATTAAATCCTCGTGGTTGCAGGTCGTGAGCTCATTAAAAAAACTTCATGCGAAGAATCCTCAACGGCACACTCTAGCTTTACGAGCCCGCTGCTGCTCATTTGTGGTTAAACAGATGTCTGATATACCACCGATTTTGGATTGCTAAGAACTTGCATTGTTAAGCTGATCTTGGTGGCCGATTTCTATTAAGTGATTGTTTCACCACATTGGACGATTACAGCCAGTCAGGCAGGCTATCTAGATCTATAATCTGTTGATAACTCGGGCTTGGGCGGATTAAGTGATGTTTGTCACCTTCGACTAATACTTCGGCGATTAGACGGCGGCTATTATAAGTATTAGAGGCGACGGCGCCATAGGCACCTGCTGAATGTATCGCTAACAGTTCTCCTGCCAATACAGCAGGCATCTCTCGATCTAAGGCCAGATAATCACCTGTTTCACACACAGGTCCTACAATATCGACTTTATCAATTTGACGGTCGACGCCCGGTTCAATAACCGGCACTATATTGTGCCATGCGTCATACAATGTTGGTCGAATTAAGTCATTCATCGCCGCATCGACAATGATGAACTTTTTTCTTTCTACTGGCTTTACATAGACTACTTTAGTGATTAATACCCCTGCATTACCGGTGATGAAGCGACCTGGCTCAAAAATAAGTTTGCAGTTGAGTTGCTCGGCATACTTGTGGATGACCACCGCGTACTCCGCTAGCAGTTGTTGTTGATCTTTGTCTTGGGCTTGATATGGAATGGCTAAACCACCACCAAAATCTATGTGTTTTATGTTGATGTTTATTTCTTTTAACTGCTGAACAAGAGAGGTAAGTCGGTCGATGGCAGCGTCAAAGGCATCAATCTTACTGATTTGGCTGCCTATATGCATATCAATACCAGTGATTTCAATCGCCTCTAATGCATCGGCAACTTGATAGGTCTCTAATGCCGACAAGTAGGGAATGCCGAATTTGTTTTCGCTTTTTCCGGTGGATATTTTGGCGTGGGTTCCGGCATCAATATCGGGATTGATCCGGATCGATATTTTAGCTGTTTTGCCCAAGAAAGAGGCAACCCTAGATATTTCTCGCAGCTCAGCTTCGGATTCAACATTGAAACATAGAATGTTAGATTCTAGTGCAAACTGAATTTCATTGGCAGTTTTAGCGACCCCTGAAAAGACAATTTTTTGGGGATTAAAACCGGCAGCTAACGCCCTGCGTAACTCCCCTTCAGATACCACATCTGCGCCAGCGCCAAGGGACGACAAAAGCTTTAATACTGCTTGATTAGAATTGACCTTCAAAGCGAAACAAACCAAATTTGGATATTGGTCAAACGCCTCGGCAAAGTGCTGGTATTGCTGGCGAATCGCGCTGGCAGAATAGCAGTAAAAGGGTGTAGGGTACTGTTCTGCCAGTGTCGTAATAGATAAGTTGTCAACCTGCATTGTGCCTTGTCGATATTGAAAAAATGTCATAGTGCTCTCCTCTGATTAGGTAAAGTTTACTGAGAACAGTTAGCACAAACCAGCGTACAAAATGTAATAATGTATGGCAATGTAGAGCAATATGCTTGCCTTTATATACAATATGCAAGTAAGGTTCATATATCAGTGATTTAGATGTTTTATCAGCCCCTTTAAGCCACACATTCAGGAGGTTTTAATCTTTTGTGTAGCGGCCATGAGGCTTGAAATTGATGACTTTGAAGGTATTTATGGAACTAGATGCAAGAGATAAACAGTTGATAACTTTGCTGCAAGGCAATAGTCGCGAGTCAGTGGTTTCACTCGGTAAGCAATTAGGCGTCTCTCGGACGACTATTCAAAACCGCATTGACACTCTAGTGCGACGCGGTATTATCAAAAAATTCACCATTGATTTTGATGCACATTACGAGCGTCGGTTGCTTAAGGCGCAAATGCTGATCAACTTACGTGCGGGTGTGTCTAGAAAAGTGATTAGAATCCTGCAAAAGAGACCCCAAATTACTGCCATTATGTCTGTCAGCGGTATTTATGATCTGATCATAGAGCTAACGGTAGACGCCAGTTCGGAGTTAGATCAGCTAGTGGATGATATACGTGAGACCGAGGGTATAGAACGCACTATCTCTTGTGTCATTTTATCTAAGTATTGAGTTTATTAATTAATGACTATTTTCAAGAGAGATCCAGCCTTGGAATAAATCAATGACTGTTTTTAATGCTGAAGTTGTTTGAATCTTTTTAAGAAAGTAATAATTGTAGTTATCTTTAGAGCAGTTCGTGTCTAATTTAATCAGCTTATCTTCACTGATATCTTGTGCAATTAAAGCCAGTGGACACAAAGCAATTCCATGGCCAGAGAGCGCCGCCGCCCGCAATAGATTAAAATCGTCAAATGAACTGCCTCTTTTCGCCAGCACGATCGGTTGACTGTTTTCTAGTAACCACTGCTGCCAATGATCAACCCTTGCAGCGTCATGTAAAAAGGGGCCCTGGCTTATTTTCAGCTTATCAGCACCGCCCTTTTTATCTAAGAAATCTTTACTGCACACTGGATAGCTTTTACCCGATAAAAAAAATTGTGCCTCTATGCCTTTAATGGCGGGTGTAGTTTGAGCAAACACGAAAGCAATATCGACCTTATTAAAATCTATATCAGTACCATGCATGGCATAACTAAGATTAAGTTTTATATCTGGGAACTGCTGCTGAAAATCAGTTAGCTTGGGAATCAGCCAGCAAGTCGCTAGCGAGGGAAGCGCCGCGATAGTGAGTTGCTGCGACGAAGAAACAGTTTGTGCTTGCAGACAGGCCAGTGATATTTCTGAGAAGGATTGAGACAGATGATGTGCCAAGGTTTTGCCTTGAGGTAATAATTGTAGCTGATTACCTTTTCTCTTAAACAAGGGCTGTCCCAGCCATTGTTCTAAGTTTTTTATTTGGTGGCTGATGGCAGAAGGCGTGATAAACAGTTCAGCGGCGGCTGCGTTAAAATTGTTGTGCCGGGCAACTGTCTCAAAGGTGTGTAGTGCCTTTAAAGGTATTTTACGCATATTTTCTCAACCACCGCATGTGACTAATAGAGTACTAAGGTGGCCGAATCATAATCTGTTTATTGATGATATAACAAATTTCATTGAATTTAATTCATTGAGTCGATGAAAAAGCATCCATTGACCTTACTACAGAGGGGGGATTTAATGGGTGTTTAAAGCAAGCGCAGCCTTGGTTGTGTTAACAAATATTTTACATTGAGGTCAATAATATGCAGATGCCATCCCTACAGAGTTTTGAAAATAACGGGGCGAAAGCGACAGGTACTTTTTCGCCAGCGGAGATGCAGCGCAGGCAACGGGCAATTAGACAGCTTATGTCAGATCAAGATATTGATGCGGTGCTGTTTAGCTCTTACCACAACATCTGTTACTACTCAGATTTTATGTACTGCTATTTTGGGCGAAATTACGGGTTAATAATAGACCATGATAATGTTACAAGTATTAGTGCGGGAATTGATGGCGGCCAACCTTGGCGGCGAACTCACGGCAATAACCTGACTTATACCGATTGGCAAAAAGATAATTTTTTTAAAGCGATCGCAGAGTTGACAACAAACGTAAAACGTTTGGGAATTGAATTCGACCACTGCAACTTAGATCAATTACAGCGTCTACAAAACGCCTTTCCACAGATCGAATTTGTTGATATAGGGGGCTCGACGATGCATCTTCGAATGATAAAATCAGCCGAGGAAATTGCCCATATTACCCAGATGACACGTATTGCAGATATTGGCGGAGCGGCTTGTGCAGAAGCGGCTAGGGTAGGGGTAAGTGAGGTAGAAGTCGCCTTGCATTCCACAGCCACAATGGTCCGCGAAATTGCTAGAACGTGGCCAGAGGCAGAGCTATTAGATACTTGGACTTGGTTTCAATCGGGTGTCAACACAGATGGCGCACACAATCCGGTAACCTCGCGTAAAATAGTATCTGGTGATATCTTATCACTCAATTGTTTTCCAATGGTTGCAGGCTACTATGTGGCCTTGGAGAGGACCATGTTTGCAGGGTCTGCCACAGATGAAAATATACGCCTTTGGGAAATAAATTGTAAAATTCACGAGAGGGGAAAAGCCTTGTTAGTTCCCGGAAATAAATGCTCGGAAATAGCCACAGAGCTCAATGCAATGTATGCGGAACACGACTTGCTAAAATACCGATCATTTGGTTATGGGCATTCGTTCGGTATATTAAGTCACTACTACGGCAGAGAGGCGGGGCTGGAACTAAGAGAGGATTGTGAAACAGTATTAACTCCTGGCATGGTGGTCTCTATGGAGCCGATGATTACCATTCCAGAATTCTTACCCGGTGCTGGTGGCTATCGTGAGCATGATATTTTGGTAATAACAGAGCAAGGCAATGATAATATAACTGGTTTTGCCTATGGCCCAGAGCATTTGATTTTAAGTGCATAGCCAGTCGCAGTGAGGATTGATTAGGGAACTTTTTGGTTTATTCGACAATAAAGTTCCTTGGATAGGCCTCTATGAAATCGCAGGATAAATGTATCTAAACTTTGCGGCACAGTGATTTACGCTAAAGAAATAGCTAAACAGATCAAGATTGTAGTCGGTTTATCAAATTTTTTGCTAAATTGATATTCACTGATAAAATCAGCCCTTATGCGGAGGTCTCTGTATAGAACTTTACGAAGTGTTGTCAGCATTAATAGTGATGCTCAGGTCTCACGAAGAGATGTGCATTTAAAAGGCTGATCTAGTTCGTTATATCTATTGGAAAAAAACTAAGTAAGTATTTGGTTAACTAAATATAAATAATATAGTATTTTAAATAACTATTGCTGCAGGGTAAATGGCTTTCACTGTAGGCACTGAGTTTACTCTCACTGCTGATAGCATACTTGTGATCAATGATTTTAGATTGAATTTTTTGCTTATAAACTATTGATTTAATTTAAATTAACCGATTTTTTTTTAATGTAAGTCGCCACTCATATTAGATGATTTATGTTCATCGGCAATCGAAGTGAAAATTTTTTGTATGCTTGATGCTACATTAATGACTTATGAAAACTCGAAAATTCGAAGCAATTACAAAAAAAGCTAGGCTACAGCGCCTGTTTATATTAAAAAGCATGTGCTAGTATCCGAACAACAATAAAAACTAAATGGAGATTTATATGGGTTCAAGTTCGGATTTTTTGGTGCAATTTAAGAATGTACAAAAAAGCTATGATGGAGTCCATTTAGTTGTAAAAGATTTTAATGTCGACATGGTTAAAGGTGAGTTTTTAACTATGTTAGGCCCCTCCGGATCAGGTAAAACCACCTGTCTGATGATGCTAGCAGGTTTTGAAACAGCGACTAGCGGTCAAATTATCCTCGATGGTCAATCCATAAACAATGTTGCACCGCACAAGCGCGAAATCGGTATGGTTTTTCAGAACTATGCTCTATTTCCACATATGAGTGTTGCAGAGAACCTTGCATTTCCATTACAAGTTCGCAACATGGGAAAATCTGAGATTACTGATAAAGTGAATCACGCCCTAAAAATGGTGCGCCTAGATCACTTCGCTAATCGCAGGCCAGCACAGTTATCCGGTGGTCAACAACAGCGTGTCGCCGTGGCGAGGGCTTTGGTTTTTGAACCCAAGCTAGTGCTAATGGATGAACCGCTGGGTGCGCTTGATAAAAACTTGCGTGAAGAAATGCAATACGAAATCAAGCACATTCACGAAGATTTAGGTGTAACTATGTTGTACGTTACCCACGATCAGGTCGAAGCACTGACCATGTCTGATCGCATCGCTGTTTTCGATGATGGCATAGTCCAGCAACTGGCTTCTCCGCATGTATTATACGACCAACCTATCAATGCCTTCGTTGCTAACTTTATTGGCGAAAACAATCGTTTGATGGGTAAAGTCACTAGTATTCAAGGTGACACTTGCACGGTTGAACTAGAAGGCGGTGGCGGTAAAGTTAACGCTAAGAAAATTAATGTCGATGCGGTTGGTGATAAAACCACTTTGTCGTTGCGTCCTGAGCGTGTCGTGGTTAACCCGAAACCAGGTGAGTGTGAAAATAGTTGCAATGCAAAAGTAGAAGAACTCATTTACCACGGGGATCATACTAGAACCCGTGTAGCAGCTTCAGGTAATACAGACTTTATTATAAAAGTACCTAATACCAACAATCAAAAGCATATGAAGACAGGTGAGGAAATCAGCATTGGCTGGAATACTCAGGACTGTCGTGCCTTAGATGTCTGATTTATAGCTTAAGCCCGTCAAAATTTTGAAGTATTAATTGATCCGAATCAGTTTTTTGACCATTAAGATAAAGAAAATATAAAACAAGGAAAATTAAAAAATGAAGAAGTTACTTAAACGTTCTATTGTTGCCACTGCGATTGCAGCTGTATCAATGACTATGACTACCGCGGTAAGTGCTGAAGATACAATGACTATTGTCTCTTGGGGTGGTGCATACACTAAGAGCCAGATAGGCGCCTATCATGATCCTTGGACTGCAAAAACAGGGACTAAATTCCTACATGAAGATAAAGCCGGTACTGGCCTTGCAGGTCTTCGCTCACAAGTCGAAGCAAATAACGTTACTTGGGACTTAGTTGACATGCTAGAAGGTGATGCCATGATCGCTTGCGATGAAGGCCTTGTCGAAGAGATTGATTATGATGAGATTTTAGCCGCTGCGCCCGATGGAACGCCTGCAAGTAAAGATTTCCTAGGTGGATTAAATGGCTGTTTTATTCCACAGATCTATTACGCAACATTGTTTGCTTACAATGACGAGTTGTTTACAGGTGAAAAGCCTTCAACGATCAATGATGTATTCGATCTTAAAAAATTCCCTGGCAAGCGTTCTTTACAAAAAATTCCCGCTGGAAACTTAGAGTGGGCACTAATGGCTGATGGCGTTGCCACTAAAGACATATATGACGTATTAAGCACGGATGAAGGCGTTACACGTGCATTCAAAAAACTAGATACGATTAAAGATTCTGTTGTTTGGTGGGAAGCCGGTGCACAACCACCACAGCTTTTATCTGACAAAGAAGTCAGTATCGCTAGTGGTTACAACGGTCGTTTCTTCGGCGCGCAAGTTACCGAAAAACAACCGTTCACTCTCATTTGGGATGGACAGCTAGCTGAAATCGATGGCTGGGCAGTTCCGAAGGGTAAATTGACTCCAAAAATGAAAGAATATCTAAAATTCGCCACTGATACTCAACGTTTAGCAGACCAATCTAAGTTCATTTCTTATGGTCCTGCACGTAGATCTTCAGCAGCGTTAGTCGGTATGCACACAGCGACTGGCATTGATATGAAGCCTCATATGCCAACAAGCCCTGAAAACTTTACTAATCCGATTATTAAAAATGCGGAATGGTGGGCAAACAACAATGATGACATGAATGAGCGTTTCAACGCTTGGCTAGCTAAGTAATATAGCCTACAACCACTGCAAACCTGCTGGTTTGCAGTGAGCAGAATTAGCCATTGCCGGCTAATTCTGTTGTAGCATCGGCGAACAAAATACCTCGCACTATCCAGTTTCTAGATCTCTAGTGACTACAAGAATAAAAAAAGCATCCAATCGGTAACTAGGTCAAAAAATATGGCGAACACATACTCAAAAGTAGGTGAGATGACAACAAACGATGGAGTGCCGCTTAAAATAAGCTTGCAGCGCTCTCAACGTAAACTAAAATTATGGGCGTTTTTATTGGTTGCCCCACTATTGCTATTCATCATAGTTAGTTTCATCATCCCCGTTGTTAATATGTCACTGCGCGGTGTTGAAAATCCGCAAGTTTCCAATATTCTACCCAATGTGGTTGAAGCATTAAAAAGCTGGGATGGCCAATCTCTCCCCAATGAAGCGACTTTCGAGGCGATGGTAATCGATCTGACCGCCGCTCGAAAAAATAAAAATATTGGCAAAGTAGCGTCGCGTTTGAACTATGAGCGCAGTGGTATGCGAAGAGTTATGTCTGGCTCGTCTCGTAAAGCCGCAAAACTTACAGAAGGCCCTTTCAAAGAAAAACTGATTAAGATCGATAAATCTTGGGCGGAGATCGCTGTTTGGTCCTTGATTAAAAGAGAATCTGGTCAGTTTACCAACTCCTATTTAATTTCCGCCGTCGATTATAAAATAACTGATCAAGGCAAGATCGTTGCCAAAGCGGAAGAGAAGCAAATTTACCAATCACTGTTTGGCCGAACCTTGATGATGAGTTTCACTATCACGATCATCTGTATTCTTTTGGCCTACCCTATCGCTTACTTACTCGCCACATTGCCGATGGCAAAAAGCAACTTATTAATGATTCTAGTACTGTTACCCTTTTGGACCTCGCTGTTGGTGCGAACCACCACATGGATTGTCTTATTACAAACTCAAGGGGTGCTCAATGATATTCTAGTCTGGATGAATATCATTGATGAAGCTGGCCGGTTGCAAATGATCTTTAATAAAACTGGCACCATCATCGCTATGACCCATATATTGCTACCTTTTATGATATTACCTCTGTACAGCGTAATGAAAACAATTCCACCGTCTTATATGCGTGCTGCGCTGTCATTGGGCGCTAATCCTGTGACGGCGTTTATACGAGTTTACATTCCCATGACGGTGACTGGCATTGGTGCCGGTAGTTTATTAGTATTTATCTTGTCAATTGGTTACTACATTACACCTGCGCTAGTGGGTGGCCAAAGTGGTCTATTGATAAGTAATATGATTGCTTACCACATGCAAAATTCACTCAATTGGGGATTAGCTGGTGCGCTTGGATTTATATTACTAGTCATTGTTTTACTCTTCTATGCCATCTTTAATAAAGTCATTGGCATCGATAAAATGAAAATGGGCTAGAGGAGAATATATTATGGCTATACCTATTTACGCTGGCAAAGTAGAACGGACTTGGTACTACTCTTACCGGATTATCTGCGCACTAATCTTTTTGTTCTTGATTGGTCCGATACTGGTAATCATACCTTTGTCGTTCAATGTGCAACCTTATTTCACCTTTACTCCGGAAATGCTCTCGTTTGACCCAGCGGGTTATTCATTGCGCTGGTATGAAGAGTTTTTCGCCAGTGAAGAGTGGATGCGCTCGATAAAGAACAGCTTTATGGTGGCGATAGCCGCCACTTTCTTAGCGACATCATTGGGAACTTTAGCGGCACTGGGCTTATCTAGACCTGAAATGCCTTATCGAGCGGTTATCATGAGTATTCTCATATCGCCTATGATAGTACCGCTGATAATCTCTGCCGCGGGTATGTTCTTTTTCTATTCAAGTATCAATTTAGCTGGAACATTTTTAGGGCTTATATTAGCCCACACGGCTCTAGGGATTCCGTTTGTGGTCATTACTGTAACAGCAACTTTGTCAGGCTTTGATCACTCGCTAACCAGAGCAGCCGCTGGCTTAGGCGCTAATCCGAGAACAGTGTTTTTTAAAGTAATGCTACCATTAGTAACTCCAGGGGTTGTTTCCGGTGCACTGTTTGCTTTTATTACCTCTTTCGATGAAGTTGTTGTCGCTATTTTCGTAGCGGGTGTTGAGCAGCGAACTATTCCGTTACAAATGTGGGGCGGAATTCGAGAGCAAATTAGCCCAACAATTTTAGCCGTAGCGACAATTTTGGTGTTGATCTCTATTATGTTATTAACCATCTTAGAGTTGCTGCGCAGACGCAGCGAAAGGCAGCGTGGTTTAGCACCTTCCTAATGATATTAACCAAATTATTCACAGCCAAAATTTTAAATTTTGGCTGTGAATAATTTGATTTACTGTCCAAAAGACTATGTTCGGCGAGTTTTTTGAAAATCACTTTACTGTATTAGATACTGTGCTATAAGCCTTATATACTGAACCTTTGGGAACCGTTTTTATATTTGAAAAATAAGCCCACTTTTTTGTAAGGGATTATTTCTAATATCTTATTGTCAGTGAGTGAAAGTTTTCAACAATCGATTCAAACATAGCCGTGCAAAATACAATTCATCATCGCATTTCCAACTTAGTCTCAGCTTAATTTCAATAATCCCTCCTCGCACAGCATACACGCATAAAAAGCAGTATATAATTAACTCATTTAAACTATAAAAAATGCTAATATCTGGTAGATAGATAAATATACTTTTAGATTTCTAACGGCACGATTGGATATAAGCCGCTGTATACTGTGGTATTAAATACCACAGTATACAGGCGTGGTCTGATTTACGCAGGGAAGGTAAATGTATGACATTTGAGCAAATGTTAATTTCAGTTATCTTGATTTTAACCATCGCATTGTTTATATGGGGAAAATATCGCCACGACATCGTCGCCGCACTTTCGCTTGCAGCCTGTGTATTAACAGGTCTAGTTTCCTCTGAAATGGCCTTTGTTGGCTTCGGACATCCGGCGGTGATTACTGTCGCTGCGGTCCTCGTTATATCCGATGTGATGCGTCGGTGTGGGGTGGTAGACCACATATCTCAAACATTAATGCCCTATACCAATCACTTGATTGTACATATTTTGTTGTTAACTTCGGTGGTCACTATCGCCTCTGCTTTTATGAATAATGTTGGCGCTCTTGCCTTGATGTTACCAGTAGCCATTTCGACTTGTGCCAAACACCAGCGATCTCCCGCTATTTTATTGATGCCCTTGGCCTTTGGCAGTATCTTAGGAGGAATGACAACGGCCATAGGTACGCCGCCGAATATTATTATTGCAATGATGCGCGCACAAACCTCTGGCGAGGCGTTTAGTCTGTTTGACTTTTCTCCGGTGGGTGTGGTGGTTGCGTTAGTCGGTGTGTTGTTTGTTGGTTTAATAGGCTGGCGCTTTATTCCAAAAGCGCGAATGAAACGCAGTCCGCCGGCCCAGCTATTCGCCATAGCCGATTACCTCACTGAAGTCATTATAGGTGAAAGCTCAACTTTGGTAGGCAAACCAGCGGATGCGATAAAAGGTTTGGAAGAGGGCAACATTGAAGTGGTTGGCTTTGCCCATCGCCACGGTGAAACAATGTCAATGAAACGTTATCAATTATTAAAAGCGGGTGACATATTAATTCTTCAAGCAGACCCCTCAGAGATTCAGCCTTTATTGGATAAAAACGATGTAGAGTTAATAACCAGTGCCAATAAAAAATTTGCCGAGTTGACCCGAGGTGACTTAATTCTAGTGGAGGCGGTTATTAAACGCGGCTCTTGTCTTGAGGGCAGAGATGTACCGTTTCTTCGCAGAAGGAGTAACAGCTCTTTGGCTCTGGTAGGTTTTGCCCGCGAGGGTAAAACTGTACAGCGCAGAATTCGCCGTCAGAATTTTCGTGCCGGCGATATCTTGTTGCTCCAAGGGGCTGCCTCTAACGTCGATGGCCAACTAGTGGACTTAGGTTTAGTCCCCTTAGCCGAGCGCAATTTGAGCTTAGGCGGGCCTAGAAAGCTAGCGATGGCGATGACTATTTTCGCCTTGGCTATAGCTTTGGGAGTATTAAAAATATTGCCGTTGTCGATGGTGTTTGTCATGGCGGTACTGATCTATGTTCTGATGGATTTAATTCCAGTGCGTAATTTATATGACGCAATAGATTGGCCAGTGATTATACTGTTGGCTTCATTGATCCCGGTGGGTCAGGCGCTACAAGATACTGGATTGACGGCACTGCTGGCCGATCAAATCCTGTCTCTAACCGACGGTTTACCTGTATACGCAGTGATTGGCTTAGTGTTAGTCATAACGATGTTGTTGTCTGATGTCATTAACAACGCGGCGACAGCGGTGGTAATGGCACCTCTGGCGTATAGCATTGCACAGGGCATGGGTGTAAATTCAGATGCTTTGTTTATGACTGTTGCTATAGGCGCCTCCTGTGCCTTTATGACCCCTATCGGTCATCAGTCAAATACCTTAGTGATGGGCCCGGGAGGCTATCAATTCAGTGACTATTGGCGAATGGGCCTACCTTTGGATATCATCATAGTATTAATTGCAGTGCCCTTAATCATGTTGGTTTGGCCACTTTGACGTTGGTTAAATAGGCTGTTTTAACAGCATTTCTACTGTAGCTAGGTTTGCTGCGACCGTAATAAGTAATATAAAGGCCATAATTGTGGCTGAGTGGCGGCCCATAAAGATAAATAGCCTGATGACGACAATCAACCGTGCCGCGATGACGTTGAGTATAAAAGCATCGACAGATGCCTCAACAATATTGCCGGTTTGATAATCCTCATTGCCCTCTATTCCAAAGGTCGGCAACTTCTGCCTCGAGCGTATTTTTATCTATGGCTTTGCCCTCCTTTACGACGTTGTCGCCGCTTGCGTTGCAAAGACCAAAAATAATAGCCAATTTGGCGTTGTAGCGCACAATCATTGTCCTGGGAGTCTTGTAAGCTCGAGACACTTACGCGATATATATTAAATGAATAATTTGTCCGTCATTGGCAACCAATAAGTTTTCAATAGAATCGACTGAGTCTATTGAACCTCAAGGATCAATGCAGATGCGCTGGTCGCCGATATCCAAGCTGCTGGTGGCTACCAGAGTATTTTTTTTCGCTAGAATAGCTTATAGCGTTTGGATCGAAGTAGCGTAAAAACTGTAAAGCACATTGTAGAACATTAATATTTGATATGTTTTTTCTCGAAAAATTGATTTAAAATGAACAATTATGCGAGTGCCTTCTGCAGTTATAAGCAGTTAATTAGTCTGATTTTTCGCTGTGGGTTTTGCGACATTTTAATGCTATTTTGGAAAGTAAAAAAATTGTCTATGTAGGCTGTATAAATAATAAATTCAAAGATTTTTAGGACAGTGTATTGTGCTTTTAAGTGAGTGATCTTCGCAGAGCATCGTTAGGGTCTATTAGCTTCATCCGGCCATTGGCGTAGTAATCTTTTTGCCTCAACTCGATAAATGCTTTGTCTGCTGGTTAAATAGTTTATCATCTAGGCCGCATACTAGATTATTGTATGTGTGGTTTAGAGGTCATTGTGAATCAGCCGGTGCCGTTATCAATGCACTGGCTGACTCAACTATTTACCTATAGCGGGGGCAGAGCCATACCTAATCAATAAGCCTAATACAGTGACCTAAATGACTGATCTATTAGGTTCTCGTTCAGCGAGTAGCTTGGTTGAAACTAAAGACCGCCGAGTAGCATGTATTTAATTTCAAGGTAATCATCCATACCGTATTTCGAGCCTTCTCTGCCTAATCCCGAGTGTTTAATACCACCAAAGGGAGCGGCACAATTGGAGATAATCCCCTCATTAATCCCAACCATACCATATTCTAATGCTTCACCTACTCGCCATGCGCGACCTAAATCTTTGGTATAAGCGTAAGCGGCTAAGCCAGATTCAGTATCATTAGCGAGCTCAATTGCCTGGGCTTCGGTATTGAACTTGAAAATAGCCGCCAGTGGGCCGAAGGTTTCCTCTTTTGCCAAGCGCATGTCAGGGGTTGCGCCCTTGATAACAGTGGGATTAAAGAAGTTACTGCCCAGTGAGTTTCTGTCGCCACCGGTCATAAGTGTTGCGCCTTTTTGCAGAGCATCTGCTATGTGGTTTTCAACTTTGTTGACGGCCGCTTCATTGATCATAGGTCCTTGACTAACACCTTTTTCCATGCCGTTGCCGAGTGTTATTTGTTCTACAGCCGCGGTGAATTTTTCAACAAATAGGTCATGTATACCCGCTTGAATTAAAAATCTATTAGTGCAAACACAGGTTTGCCCTGAATTGCGAAATTTAGACGCAACCGCACCTGTGACTGCCGCGTCGATGTCTGCGTCGTCAAAGACAATAAACGGCGCGTTGCCGCCCAACTCAAGAGACACTTTTTTTACCGTATCAGCACATTGTTTAAGCAACAGTTTGCCAACGTTGGTCGAGCCGGTAAAGCTGAGTTTACGTACAGTATCATTACTGGTCATCTCGCCGCCAATGGCGATTGCATCGCCAGTAATGACATTGAATATTCCCGCTGGAATACCCGCTTCTTCAGCGAGCGCCGCCAAAGCCAACGCGGAGTATGGAGTATCAGGTGCGGGTTTAACAATAAAGGGACAGCCTGCCATCATTGCCGGTGCGCACTTGCGACTAATCATAGAGGTGGGGAAGTTCCACGGGGTGATTGCGGCCACGACGCCGATTGGCTGTTTGAGCACCATGATGCGAGCATCGGGTTTAAGGCTGGGGATAATATCTCCGTAGATGCGCTTTCCCTCCTCCGCGTACCATTCAATGTAACTGGCACCGTACATAACTTCGCCTTTGGCTTCAGCAAGGGGTTTGCCTTGTTCCAGGGTCAAAATTTCTGCTAGCAGGTCGGCATTTTCGACCATTAAATTGAACCAACGGCGCATAATGACACTGCGCTCAGAGGCACTTTTCGCTGCCCAGTCTTTCTGCGCATGTGCCGCGGCTGCAATAACGTCACGGGTCTCTTGTGTGCCCAGTAAAGGTACAGTACCAATTTGTTGCCCAGTGGCCGGATTGTAGATAGTCTGAACTGCTCCGTCTGAACTATCGATCCATTTTCCGTTTAAATAAGCTTGGTGTTTGAAAAGTTTATTCATCGCTGTTTTCTCATATATAGTGATTTTAGCTATTGTGCAGCAATAGCTAGCAGGCCGGGAAGCCAAAGTTTCAAATGATTAAACATAACATGAGTTGGCAGGCATTGTATGGCACAGTTTTGTTTAATGGGTAGATCCATGCGCTAGGCTCTGATTTTTTTAATCAGCGCATTTTTAATCGGTATCCACACTGCATAATGCTTTAGTCGCTTATCGGACTTGGCCTATCGTAGCGAGAAAAAGTAGATTTGAGACAGGTTTTTTGGTATCTGAAGCTAATAGCGCAATTTACCGTGAGTGAGCTGGGAATGTGCTCAAATTCTGGCTTTTCGGAGTAGATTAGCGTTAGGTCCGACAGGCTCCTAGGGCTAGGAGCTAAGAAAAGGGCTGAATTTTAACTACTTGACTATATACTAATCGACATAACCTAAGCTGGCGCTTTTATGGGGCGTCTTTTGCAGGGGATTTTCAATAGCGAAATATGACTCAGTGATTAATTTAAAGGTGTATTCAGTGGATCTGTTAATTAAAAATGTGAATTTAGCCACCGGCGAGAAGAATATAGATATAGCAGTCAATGACGGCAAAATAAGCGCTATAGGGCCGCATTTGGCGATCTCTGCAAATAGCCAAATTGAGGCGGCAGGATATCTGGCAACCGCCCCTTTTGTCGATAGTCACTTCCACATGGACTCGGCCCTGTCTCTCGGCCAGCCGCGATTGAATCAAAGTGGTACTTTGTTAGAGGGCATTGCGTTGTGGGGAGAATTGAAACCTAGTTTGACGGTGGAGGCGATCAAAGAGCGCGCGCTGGCTCTTTGCCATTGGTCTATCGCGCGCGGCACTTTGGCCATTCGCTCGCATGTGGATATCAGCGATGATAAATTACTGGCCGTAGAGGCGCTGTTAGAAGTGCGCAAAGAAATGCGTGACTACATAGATCTACAATTAGTTGCCTTTCCACAGGACGGTTTTTTGCGTTACAAAAATAGCCGGCGCAACTTACTCCGGGCGCTCGATAAGGGCGTCGATGTGGTCGGTGGCATACCGCACTTTGAAAGGACGATGGCCGAGGGGGCAGAGTCGATTCGCGCACTCTGCGAAATAGCCCAGAAAAGAGGCTTATTGGTCGATATGCACTGTGATGAGAGTGATGACCCACTGTCTCGGCATATTGAAACGCTGACCTATGAAACCCAAAGGTTGGGACTCAATGGACGTGTTACCGCGTCGCATCTAACTTCTATGCACTCCATGGATAATTATTACGTCTCGAAACTGCTGCCTTTAATGCGAGAGGCACAAATCCATGTAGTGGCTAATCCGCTGATTAATATTACCTTGCAAGGGCGCGGTGATAGTTATCCTAAGCGTCGTGGAATGACACGAGTACCTGAAATGTTGGCCGCAGGCATTAACGTTGCTTTTGGCCATGATTGCGTTATGGACCCTTGGTATAGCTTGGGCACACATGACATGTTAGATGTCGCGCACATGGGCTTACATGTGGCACAAATGACAGGCCAGTCTGAGATGTTGGCCGCCTATGAAGCGGTTACAGTCAATGCCGCCAAAGTAATGCACTTAAGCGACTATGGGTTAGCGGTGGGCTGTAAAGCCGATATTGTGATCTTAGAAGCGGCCAGTGCTATTGAAGCTATACAGCTGCGGCCAGAGCGATTGTTTGTGATTAAAGCCGGTAAAGTGATAGCGAAGACAACGCCGAGGGAGTGTCAATTAGATTTAAGGGGTGTCAAAAAACCTGTTAGCTTCAGCAAAAATTTATTTTGAGAGTCGTCATGTCTAAATATTCCCCATATTGTCCCGGCCGATAAATTTTTTATTGTTTGGATTGTTTAAAAATACCGCTCTCCTGAGTTCCTCTTAGCGCGCAACTGTAACCTTGAAATCTGTAGTGATTCCAACGCAACAGTTGCGAGTTCTTTACGCTCAGCGCTAAACCGCCATAGGCTCATTTTTGCAAGGCAATTAGAGGCTGTTGGGATTTAAAAACCGGGCTCATAACGCCAGAGGCTAGACCCAGGCTAGCGCCTAAGGTCTTTTTGCACTGAAAAAGTAAATCACTGCGCCGAGTATAGAGCCAGTGAACCAGCCGTATTGATAGAACCAGCTTAGGGAGCCTGTGATGATGGCAAAGACCGTTAAAGCGGCCGGAATGGCGAAGGCTATCATTCCCGGCATATTAACCCCGGCATATTCTCCGTTAGTTTTATACAAATCTATTAGGTTCAGCTGTTGTTTTTTGATCAAAAAATAATCGACAACCATGATTCCAGCAATAGGACCCAATAAGCTAGAATAACCCAATAACCAATGAGTATACATAGCTTCAACGCTGACATCTGACTCAATAACGCCCAGCTTCTTGAACAGCTCCCACGCCATTAATAAAACGCCAATTGCACCAGTGATAAGTACGCCACGGGTTTGGTTTATTTTTGCAGGGGCTATATTTTGAAAATCGTTGGTCGGCGAAACAATATTGGCCGCAGTATTAGTTGAAAGGGTAGCCACAATGATCATTATCATCGCAATAGCCACCCAAACTGGGCTATCGATTTTACCGATCAAGTTAATTGGATCAGAAATAGTTTCGCCCACTAAAGTAGTGGAAGCTGCGGTTAGGACGACCCCCAGAGCGGCAAAGAAAAACATAGTGGCAGGCAAACCAATCACTTGTCCGATTATCTGCGAGCGCTGGGATTTTACATAGCGGCTAAAGTCGGGGATATTTAGCGACAGAGTAGCCCAAAAGCCGACCATGGCGGTGAGCCCACCAAAAAAGTATCCCCAGAATGAGGCCTCAGCAGGGCGGTTTGCAGGCGTTGCTAATATTTCAGACACTGAGATTTGTGGCCAGGCCCACATCATTAATCCAATACTCACCGCAAGTAATAAAGGTGCAGCGACTGTTTCCAGCAACTTGATAGATTCCGAACCTTTAATAACGATATATAAATTAATCACTAAGAAGATAAAGAATCCTATGACTTCGCCAGTGCCATGGAAGTTCTCCCAGCCGGGGATTAACGTCGAAAAGAGTATGTGGATGGCAATACCGCCGAATAAAGTTTGGATTCCAAACCAGCCACAGGCCACCATCGCTCTGATCAGACAGGGAATGTTTGATCCTACAATGCCAAAGGAAGAGCGCAGTAATACTGGAAAGGGGATACCAAATTTGGTGCCGGGGAAGGCATTTAAAGTCAGCGGAATCAATACAATAATATTCGCTACTAAAATGGTAATCAAAGCTTCAGCGACCGAGAGGCCGAAGTAAGCTGTTAGCACTCCTCCTAAAGTGTAAGTGGGCACGCAGATGGCCATACCGACCCAAAGTGCAGCGACGTTCCAAGTTCCCCAAGTGCGCTGTGCTATTTTCGTCGGGGCAATGTCATCATTGTAGTGAATACTGTTACTGACATCGCTGCCGAGATTTAACGCGTAGAATTCATCCACTGCAACGACAGTGGAGTAGGTTATTTCGGGTTCACTCATTTGATTCACCTTTGGGGTCATTATGTTTAATGTTGAAAGCATGGCTTTTTAAAAAAGCAAACGTGATGGTACTTTTAAAAGCATATTTAAATCAAGTGTGTGCATCAAACATGTGTTTTGAATAGCACTCGCAGGCAGTTGAATTTACCCAACAAGTAACGACCAATTATCCAGTGGGACTGCAAGCTTTAAACTTGAATTGGGTTATAAAAGTGTTATGACATATTCCAAGTAAGATCCCCTTGGCGTGTTTGAAAGCGGCGCTATTCTAATAGATTCCAAGGCAAGCTGCCGGCTATATAAGCAGTGCAGTCGGCCATTATAGTTTTAGCTATTATGGTCCTATTAATAGTCATAAAATTATTTAAAAACATAATTATCAATTAATCAACTGGTTTTTTGATAGGATCGAGCTGCTGTAAATAGCAATTGAGAACCAAGTTTGTCATTGCGCCTTTTCGGCTGATAGCCGCAATAGGCGTTTCAAAATGTAGCTCTTCTGGCAGCAGTGCGCGCAATTTACCTTTAGCTACCCAGCGCTCGGCGAAGTGGATCGGTAAATAGCCGATGTAATGGCCAGTGAGGATTAAAAAGGCAATTCCCTCGCGATCTGTGGCGGTCGCGGTGCCTTTTAAATGCTGATAGAGCGTTTTAATGCTCGCCGATTGCGCATAGGCGGGTAGCACAGCTTCATATTGCTCAATACGTTCAACTGACAGTGGGTGCTGTGCAAAAAGTGGGTGGTTGTGACAGCAATATAAATGTGATTGCTCGTTGTAAAGTGAAATGTAGTCAAGACCGGGTAGGATTTTCGACACGGGTATGACCCCGGTGTGCAGTTTCCCATCGAGCACGCCCATCTCAATATCCGCGGGGGGGATCATACGAATATTGACTTTAACTTCAGGGCCACGTTGCTTTAATCCAGATAAGGCTTTAGTGATCTTCATTCTTGGCATAGTCACTAACGTATCGGTAATCCCAATATTCAACTCGCCTTTTAGCTGCTGGTGAATACTATTGACTTGGGTGCGAAAGTTCTCAAGCGCAGAAAACAGGGCAAGTGTGGCTTGATAGACTTCATTGCCTTGGTCTGTCATAGAAAAACCACTGCGACCTCGGCGACAAAGCTTTAAAGAAAGTCTATGTTCTAAATCACTCATTGCAATACTAATGGCGGCACGGGATATATTAAGATCGACTTGGGCATTGGTAAAACCGCCACATTCCACCACCGCTTTGAAGATTTTTAGCAATCTGATATCGGTATCTGCAATACGACCTGCAATGCGTGCCGCTCGCTTATTTTCCTGAGGGGTCATTGTCTTTCTCTGAGTCACTTTAAACTTGCTTATGGGGTTATTCTGACAACATCAATAGTGAATATTATGTTGCAATATTAGGTAAGTAAATGCTTATTTAAGTATAAGTAAATTTAAATTTTCAAATAAAAAAAATAAGCGCAAACTGAGGCTCTTTTTAAATACAACAGATCTGAGGTGACGCATGTCTGAATTCAATTTACAAAAATCCGCCGGTATGTCTCGTCAAGAGTTAGAGGCCTATTGGATGCCCTATACCGCCAACCGCCAGTTCAAAGCTGATCCGCGGATGATCGTTAAAGGCGAGGGCTCTTATCTAACTGATGGAACAGGGCGTAAGGTGTTTGACGGGCTCTCTGGATTGTGGACATGCGGTGCAGGGCACTGTAGGCCTGAGATTGCCGAGGCGGTGGCTAAACAGTTAACCGAGTTAGACTATTCTCCGGCTTTTCAGCACGGGCATCCTAAGGCGTTTGAGCTGGCTAACCGCATTAAAGAGTTGATGCCAGAAAGTTTAGACTATGTGTTTTTTACTGACTCGGGCTCGGAATCGGCTGACACATCGTTAAAAATTGCCCGCGCCTATTGGCGCAAAAAAGGCCTGCCGAGTAAGACTAAACTGATTGGACGCGCCAAAGGCTATCACGGGGTAAATTTCGGTGGCATCAGTGTTGGCGGAATAGGTGCCAATCGAGCGATGTTTGGTCAGGGGATAGATTGTGACCACTTACCGCATACACTGCAAAAAGACAATACCTTTAGCCGTGGTATGCCAGAGACCGGTGCCATAAAAGCTGATGAGTTATTAGAGCTTATCGCCTTGCACGATGCATCAAACATAGCAGCTGTGATTGTTGAGCCACTGGCGGGGTCAGCCGGAGTTATTCCACCCCCGAAAGGCTACCTAAAGCGTTTGCGCGAAATCTGTGATCAGCATAATATTTTATTGATTTTTGATGAAGTGATTACTGCTTTTGGGCGTATGGGATCATGGACAGGCGCCGAAGAATTTGCGGTCACGCCAGATTTGTTAAACGTCGCTAAGCAAATAACTAACGGGGCTGTGCCTATGGGAGCTGTGGTTGCAACCGCTGAAATTTACCAAACTTTCATGGATAATGGCGGTCCCGACTACATGGTAGAATTGCCCCATGGTTATACTTATTCAGGTCATCCAGTGGCCTGCGCAGCCGGCTTAGCCACCTTAGATCTGTTGGAAAAAGATCAACTTATTCCCCGTGTGAAGCAAATGAGCCCAGTGTTTGAAGAGGCGCTTCACAGCTTGCGCGGGACTCAATACATTGCCGATATCCGCAATTATGGCTTAGCCGGCGCTTTACAGATTGAATCTTACCCAGGTGAACCTGCAAAAAGGCCTTATGAAATCGCAATGAAATGTTGGGAAAAAGGCTTTTATGTGCGTTACGGTGGGGATACTATTCAGTTAGGTTTGCCTTTCATTGTTGAAAACGCTGAGATAGATAGCTTGATTAATGCACTTGGAGAATCTATTCGAGAACTGGGTTAAAGTGACAGTAAAATCAATTTACACTAGTGATTGAGTTTGAATTTAATAGCATAGAATTGGCCGATTAAACTAAAAATTGCCATTGCTAGCTGAGAACTACGAGGTTTACATGAAGACGATAGGACATATGATCAACGGTTTAACAGTCGATGATAACGCCAGAACCCAAGATGTTTTTAATCCATCAACAGGTGAAGTTACTAAGCAAGTATCACTTGCAAGTAAAGAGACTGTTGAACAGGCAATTGAAGCGGCTCAAGCTGCCTTTCCCGGTTGGCGTAATACACCTGTAGTGAAACGCGCACGGGTAATGTTTAAGTTTAAGCAGCTGTTAGAAGACAATGCAGAGAAAATTTGCGAGTTAATTGGTGAGGAACACGGTAAGATTTCTCACGATGCAATGGGTGAATTGCAGCGCGGCATTGAGAATGTTGAGTATGCATGTTGTGCGCCAGAGCTGTTAAAAGGAGAGCACTCTAAAAATGTAGGCCCTAATATTGACTCTTGGAGTGAGTTTCAGCCCTTAGGTGTTGTCACTGGCATCACGCCGTTTAATTTCCCGGCGATGGTGCCTTTGTGGATGTACCCTATGGCGATTGTCTGTGGTAATTGCTTTATTCTAAAGCCATCGGAGCGCGATCCTTCATCGACTATGTTTATTGCCCAATTGTTAATAGATGCTGGCCTGCCAGCGGGGGTCATGAGTGTTGTTAACGGCGATAAAATAGCTGTCGATACTTTGCTCAACGACCAGCGAGTCAGCGCGGTCAGCTTTGTGGGTTCAACTCCTATAGCCGAGTACATTTACACCACAGCCAGTGCCAATGGCAAGCGTTGCCAAGCCTTAGGTGGGGCTAAAAACCACGCGATTATTATGCCTGATGCCGATATGGATAATGCAGCACAAGCCTTAATCGGTGCTGCATTTGGCTCATCTGGAGAGCGCTGTATGGCACTTTCTTGTGTAGTAGCGGTGGGCGATCAAGCGGCCGATCAGCTAATAGGCAAGTTAAAGCAGGGCATGGAGAGTTTAAAAGTAGGGGCTTATAGTGATAGTAGTAATGACTTCGGACCGGTGATCACCAAAGCGCATCAGGACAAAGTCAATGGCTATATCACCGGTGCTGAAAATGACGGTGCTACTCTGGTTGTCGATGGTCGTAATCCACATGTAGAAGGTTATTCGAAGGGTTATTTTGTTGGCGGAACACTGATCGACAATGTCACCGCGGAGATGGTGAGCTACAAAGAGGAAATTTTTGGGCCGGTTCTCGTTATCGTCCGAGTCAACTCTATGCAAGAGGCGATGGAGCTGATTGATAGTCATGAATACGGTAATGGTACTTGTATCTTTACCCGCGATGGAGAGGCTGCGCGCTATTTTAGCGACAATATCAAAGTCGGTATGGTCGGTATCAATGTGCCGTTACCAGTACCCGTTTCTTACCATAGCTTCGGTGGATGGAAGCGTTCTTTGTTTGGTGATCTACATGCTTATGGACCGGATTCAGTGAGGTTTTACACTAAACGTAAAACAATCACTCAACGCTGGCCTTCAGCAGGTGTTCGTGAAGGCGCGCAATTTGCGTTTTCCTAGACACTAAAACCATAAGCTAAGGCCTACCCAGTAGGTCTTAGTCATCATTTTACAACGGCTTGCCCGGGCCTTTTTATCCCAGTGGCCACAAAATACTTTTCCTTTTAGAGATCCTAAACCTAGCTCATTGTTAAATAGCTATCAGCTATTATCTGACCTATACCTAGTCCAATATTCAAAGTTTTGTTTTCCTTTTTCCTTTTTCCTTTTGCTTTGACACTATACATGGCTTTATCCGCGTGCTTTAGGAGTGACAATGCATCTAGGGCATTATCAGCATACGCTGACATTCCAATGCTTAAGGTCAAATTAGAGATATCGCCATACACAGGTAATTGTGGGTATATATTACTCAGCAGCTTGTCGGTGACAATGCTGCTGTGTTCTATCTCGTCGACCTTAGAGATTAATGCATTCATCGCCACCAATGCGCGCAAGCGTATTTTATAGTCTAACAAAAAATGTAGTTGAGCCGCCACATCACCGAGCACTTTGTCGCCTACTACATGGCCATTAATATCATTAACAAGTTTAAAGTCGTCTAAATCTATAGACATTAATACCCGTTTGGATTGGGCTTTTGCCGTGATAAATATTTATTCATTTAATCTTTTTATCCGGTATTTACGGCTATAGAGACCCGTTAATTGATCGCGGGTGGATATATAGTGCAGCTTTTTTTAGCCTTTTTTTGCCTGTATTCGCTACTTAGTGCAAAGGCTCGTTGTAGATTACTTTTTCAGATAAACAGAAATAATAAAAATAGTTGCCTGTAGACAGTGAATTAGTGCTAAATTCAAGTAGATCTATTGCGAGTAGGCAGTGATGAGCAAGACAATAGCCAGTCAATTCCAAGCGTGGCAGCCGCCCGCTGAGTTCCTATGTATTAAAACCCTCGACTGCCATACAGGCGGCGAACCACTGCGCATCATTACCGATGGCTTTCCTGCGCTGCAGGGAGATACAGTACTAGCACAGCGCCGTTATTGCATGCAACACTATGATAATTTGCGCACCGCCCTGATGTTTGAACCGCGAGGGCATGCCGATATGTACGGTGTGCTGATAACAAAGTCCGAGCGCCCTGATTCTCACTTCGGCGCCATTTTTATCCACAATCAAGGCTATTCCACTATGTGTGGCCATGCGATTATTGCGTTGGCAAAATTTGCTGTAGAGTCAGGTATCGTTCCGGCCACTCACAACGACACACAAGTGCGTATTGATGCCCCCTGTGGCTTAATCATTGCACAGGCGAAAAGTAATGACCGCGGAGAAATAGTTGAAACCAGTTTTGATTGTGTCGCCTCTTTTGTGGTGGAGCAAGATGCCATTGTCAACGTGCCTGGTTTAGGCGATATACGTTTTGATTTGGCCTACGGCGGTGCGTATTACGCTTATGTTAACGTAGAAGATGTAGGCTTAAAGTGTGATACGGCGCACTATGCAGAACTAATTCGCATCGGTCGTGCAATCAAAAAAGCCGTTGCCCAGCAGTTTCAGACTTGTCATCCTTATGTTGCCGATCTAAGTTTTTTGTATGGCACAATATTTACAGAGGCATTAGATGATCCCGAGTTACACTCGCGCAATGTCTGTATCTTTGCCGATGGTGAAGTGGATCGCAGCCCAACAGGTTCTGGAGTCTCTGGCCGAGCGGCAATTCACTTTGCCAGAGGCGATATAGCACTGCAGCAATCTATTAACATAAGCTCAATTTTGGGCTCGCGATTTAAGGTTGAAGTTCGCAGTGAAGTTGAATATGGACCATATGGCGCGGTGATACCCAGGGTCACGGGCACTGCGCATATAAGCGCCAAGTGTGAATTTATTATCGACCCACAAGATCCATTGGAACAAGGCTTCATCTTTAGATAAACGAGCCTGCAAAATAGTTATTTTAGCGAGGATTAATATGCAAACTACCGCGCTATCATTATCATAAATATAACAACTCGCCTATTAGTGCCAACGCAGGCAGGTGCGTATCATGCCAATGCAGTGGCCAACACGGTGATGCCGGCTGAGCGCTATGGCTCGGTATCCTATGGTTTATTTCGCATAGCGGGGTATGTCGCATTCTCATAGGAGGTGGCAAAGTTAATCCGCAGTTCTGCCGCGTTTATACCTAGAGCCTATAACTAGGGTCTATACCTAGGATCTATACATAGGGTGACCGGCACTGTGCATATAAGCGCCAAGTGTGAATTTATTATCGACCACAAGATCTATTGGAACAAGACTTCATCTTTAGATAAACTAGCCTGCAAATTGGCTGTTTTAGCAAGGATTTATATGCAAACTATATCTCTACCATTATCACAAATATATCAACTCGCCTACCAGTGTCTAACGCAGGCAGGTGCGAATCATGCCAATGCTCATGCAGTGGCCGACACGGTGATGCGGGCGGAGCGCGATGGCTCGGTATCCCATGGTTTATTTCGCATAGCGGGGTATGTCGCAAGCCTTAGCAGTGGCAAAGTGAACGGTCTAGCAGACCCTCAACCAGAGTTAGTCACACCGGCCTTCGTACGCTGTCACGGCCAAAATGGTTATGCGCCACTGGCGCTTAATCGCAGTGTAGAAATGCTGGCCAATGCGGCCAAAACTTGTGGAGTGGGCGTTTTAAGTTTAACCCATTCGCATCATTTTGCCGCACTCTGGCCTGAAACCGAAGCCTTGGCCGAAAGAGGTTTAGTCGGTTTTGCCTGCGTTTCTTACATGCCGATGGTCGCACCAGCGGGTGGTCAAGAAGCTTTATTTGGCACCAACCCCATTTCATTTGCCTGGCCTAGAGAGGGACGTCCGCCGTTAGTTTTTGATATGGCAACGGCTGCAATGGCGATGGGTGAAGTGCAAATTGCCGCCCGCGATGGGCACAAAGTACCGCTGGGAACCGGTCTCGGTGAAAAGGGTGAGTTAACGGACGATCCCAAAGACATATTAAAAGGTGTGCTTTTGCCTTTTGGGGCGCATAAGGGCTCGGCTATTTCGATGATGGTAGAACTGATGGCAGGGCCTATGGTGGGAGAAGGCTTTAGTTTTGAAGCGGGCGAAAATGATAATGGCGATGGTGGCCCACCGCAAGGTGGAGAGTTTATGTTAGCCATAGCACCAGAAATTATGGGCGGGCCAAACTGGGCAGATCACGCTGAAAAATTGTTTACTAAATTAGATGCCATCGAAGGTATCCGCCTACCCGGCCAACGCCGTCACTCACTGCGTTTAGATCAGGGTCCAAGATTAATCAATGCAGATTTATATGCGAGTTTAAAGGGCTCTTTAGACGAGTGAATTAGCCAAGGAAAACAAATGACATCTTATAATATGCCCATTGATATCAATGATTTTACCGCTGTGTGTCAACAGCACAGCGCTGAGGCGGATTACCCTTTAGCCCAAAAAATAGAAAAAAAAGTGCCTATTTACAGTGGTAATGACTTACGTCAGGCAATTGAGGAGGGGAATACAAGGGTCTATGCGAGTGAATTCGCTAAAGTGCTAGATTCGGGCCCAGGGGTGTTTGTTGTCAAGGGAGCTTATGCAAACCTTGATACGATAAAAAACATGAGCCAAGTGTTTAAGCGTTTACTTGAGTTGCAAAAAAATAGCCAAAGTACAGATCACTTCGCGGCCGCTGGCGCCAATGGCAGAGTCTGGAATGTCTTTGAAAAAAGCGCTTGCCTGAATCCCCAAAATTTTATTAATTATTACAAAAACCCTGTGCTACAACTAATTTCCGAAGCTTGGCTTGGGCCACACTACCAAATTACCGCACAACTCAATGTGGTTTACCCCGGTGGCAAAGGTCAACAGCCCCATCGTGATTACCATTTAGGTTTTCAGGAAAATACTACGGTCAGTTCATATCCACTGCACGTTCAAAAGATGTCGCGCTATTTGACCTTGCAAGGCGGGGTTGCCCATTGCGACATGCCAGTGTTGAGTGGCCCTACTCAGCTATTACCTTTTTCACAGCAGTATGCTTTAGGTTATTTGGCGTGGCGTGACGAAGCATTCAAAGAATATTTTGCAAAACAGCATATACAGCTGCCGCTTGAAATGGGCGATGCGATGTTTTTCAACCCTGCGCTGTTTCATGCAGCTGGCAATAACCTCAGCAGTGATATAGCGCGCAGCGTTAATTTACTGCAGATTTCTTCAGCTTTTGCCAAACCGATGGAAAGCGTCAATGCGTATAAAATTAGCCGTGAGGTATACAGCACACTGGCAAAAATGCGCACTGACAATGCGTTAAGTAAAACCGAACTAAGCGCTATATTAAGCGCAAGTTGTGATGGTTATTCTTTTCCTTCTAATTTAGATACCGATCCACCAGCGGGTGCGATGGCCCCCGAAACACATGCACAGCTAACCTTAAAAGCTTTAACTGCAAATTGGAGTGAAAGTCGCTATTTTAATGCAATAGACGTGCATCAGGAAAAGCGCAGAAGTTAACAGGGGCGATTTAAACCAAAAGTCAAATTGACTGGGCGGCTAAACGCTGGGCATTCATAGCCGCCTGTGGTTAGCTGTTTTTGTGCTCGAATAAAAAATAGCTAAAGGGTGGCGTTAAAGGCTGTTGAGTAAAAAGTTCTTTAGAATGCTTTTACCCCCTTCAGTCGCAAAAGATTCAGGGTGGTATTGAATACCTTCTATAGGGAAATGCTTGTGGCGAATACCCATAATTTCACTGCCATTAAGCGCCCCTTGTGCGAAGTCATCGTCAACGCTGAACTCATCATCGATAATCGACGTAATCTCAAGGCATTCGGGCAAGCTATTAATATCCACCATTAAAGAGTGATAACGCATCACTTCCAACGGCTGTGGCATCTCTTGGTACACCCCTTTAGTATCGTGAATAACCGGCGACACTTTACCGTGCATAGGCACAGAGGCACGAATAATACGTGCGCCAAAGCAGTGAGCAATGCCTTGCATACCTAGGCAAACCCCTAAAATCGGGATGCTTTTACCTAGTACACTGATGACTTTACTACAGATGCCGAAATAGGCGGGATCTTCAGGTGTGCCTGGGCCAGGGGAGATAATGATTCTGTCGAAAGTCAGTTGACGGATCTCTTCAAGACTAATCTCATCGTTGCGTTTTACGATGACCTCAAAGGGTCTACCCTCGGTATCTCGTGAAAGAATGTCGCCTACATACTGGTATAAATTAAAAGTAAATGAGTCGTAATTATCAATAATCAGTACGCGCATTATTGTTCCCCTTCAAAATAGGCTAATACTTTTCGCATCGCTGACAATTTGCGCTGAATTTCAAGATACTCATCCGCCGCGGTTGAATCATAGACGTTACCGCCGCTGGTTTGAGCGTAACCTTTCTCACCACTGATAAACACAGTGCGAATAGGAATGGCGAAAGTGCAATCACCATTAAAGCTGAATTCACCTAGCGCGCCACCGTAAGGGCCGCGGCCGTCGGGTTCGAGATCGTCAATAATTTTCATCGCCTCCATCTTGGGGGCACCGGATAAAGTGCCGGCTGGAAAGTTAGAGGCCAAGGCTGAGAACATATCTTCTTTATCGGCAATAATGCCAAAGATCTCCGTCGAGATATGCTGCACATGGGAATAGCGTTTAATCGACATCAAGTTACGCACAGTCACAGTGCCAAATTTAGCCACGCGGCCAATATCATTGCGGTGCAAATCAACCAGCATATTGTGCTCGGCAATCTCTTTGGCGTCGTTGAGTAAGGCTCTAGCATATTTAGTATCTTCAGCTGAATCGACACCGCGCTTAGCCGTGCCCGCCAGCGGAAAGGTCTCCATTTCACCATCACTTAAGCGGAACAGTAATTCAGGGGAGGCACCAATGATCTTCTGCTCGCCAAATTTCATGTAATACATATAGGGGGAGGGGTTAACCTCGCGCAATTTGGCATAAATTTGGCTGCAGTCACCCTGAATTTTATAACGGGTTTTAAACCCGACTTCAGTTTGAAAAATGCGCCCGGCGATAATGTCCTCTTTTACTTTCAGTACAGAGGCCTCGTGCTCTTCGCGACTCATGGTATCGCCAAGACAGACCGTGGTCGTTTCGCCATAGTCACAGGCCGGTAAATACAACAGCTTTTCGACTTCATCAAAGCGGTTCAATCGGTAATAGTAATAAAAAATTTCGCCGGTCATATGATCGTAAACCAGACCGTCTTTATAGACTCCAAACTTAAAAGGCTGGAATAAGTCACTGGCTTGGACATTGAGGCTAGGCTCAAAAAAGTTAACCGCATCGTAGCCTAAGTAACCGACAATACCGCCGGCATAACGTCTAGAAATGATGTTTTGAGGCACGATGCTGCGCAGTGCATAGTAGGGATTATCGCAGGGATACTGCTCAACTTCAGCGGTGGCAGTTTCCTGGATACACAAGGTTTTGTAGTCTTTTGCGAATATGATTTGCTCGGGATCAAAGCCGATAATGTGATGGCGTGACACATAGCTCTCTTCGCCGAGGGATTCAAGAATAAAACAATTATCGTACTGCTGTTCGATCTTTCTAAACAGCTCAAAAAAGTCAAAGTCTTCCGCTAATTTTAAATAGGTAGGTTTGCCGGGAAGCTCAATTTTCGGCAGTGGTTTGCTAATCATGATTCGCCTTAAAATTTTGTGGTGCGCGACACTGCGCTAACTGAGTGTCTAATTTACGGTAACTATCGGTTTGCATTGCTTTAGAACCACGTGTGACAGTGGCAATCCCAACTCCCAGCGCTTTAGAGACCTCACGTTGAGGGATGTTATCTTCCAACAAGTGGAAAATTTGCAGGCGCTTGTCCACATCCTCGTGTTCTTTATCAGTGAGGATAATATCCAGTGCGGCCGACATTTCATCGGGGTCAGTGATATCACAAAGGAGTGCAAGTAGTTGGTTTCGGTAGTGTGTATTCATGTACTAGTACGATAGTGCGTTTTACTTGGAAGGTAAAGAGTTTTTTGAGAGAAAGTGTTAATTATTTGTAATTTCCAAACTGAACTTTAACTGAGTGTAATTTCCAAACTGTACTTGAACTGAGTTCAGAAAAGTTTGGAATACGGTAGGCTATGTGGAATATGGGCTGTAGAGTTTTTTGAGGTTTTTTGGAAGTTCAGTTTTCCAATAGAGGTTGTATTATTGGTTTTTTGGTTGTTTTTAAGACGAATAAAATTAGTTTAGAAATAATTTAACGGATTTTTTATGCTTAAAGTCGGAGCATTTTAAGAGCTTTTTATTTTATAGGCTTTCTATCT
>JAWUWK010000100.1:0-60031 GCA_034111875.1 Gammaproteobacteria bacterium | reverse complement strand
CAACTTCTGTAATTGTACCGTGGACATTACCTTTTGAAATAATACTTTGAATTTTTGGTTTCCAATCAAAATTCTCTAATTCAGACTCACAAAATGTCATTATACGCTCATTTATCAAATGTTTTAGGTTATAGATACCGTCTTGCCTCAAGTTACGGAATTCATCTGCTGACAAAGTTCCTTCTAAGGAAAGTATGACAGATTCAGGGATAGGTGTAATAACATGCAAAAAAATGATGCTAGCAGAATATTGTTTTGCTAGGCTAACTGCGATACGAAACGCTGGTTTTGAACCTTCTGCAATATCGGAGACATATAAGATGTGTTTGATTGAAGGAATCATAATCACCTCGATAAACTTAATTAATATAAATTTACGATAAACTAAGCACAATTCATTCCAAAATATACTGTAGTTAGTATGATCTGACTATGCTGTAAGCATTGTACCGTCATGGTAGCGCTCATTGCTTACCTGCTCTTGAAATTGACAGAATTAACATACCTAAGCACGCAAACGATCTATAAAATTAGTCGATTGATTGACTTAAATTTAATGGAGCGTCTGAGTATTATGAACCTGCTAAAGCCGGACAAAACAACCGTGGAACAAATAAAATTTGAACGGCTAAAGATTTAACCGGACACTCGTGTGCTCACAGGCAGGAATTTTCTTTTAACAGACCCCTCGTTACCATTATATACCTAATGTTTTCAGAAAAGCACTTCTCTGTGGCTTGGTTAAACCTACCCGGCAAGAGTATAAGTATATCAGGCGATAGTCATATAAAGATTGTCAGTGCTTGATACAGTCAGCTGTATCCATATTCGCTCTTGTACATCATGTCAAATCCTCTATTATGTGGCACTTTATAAACAAACAGCAGGTAGATGAACTGCCTGATTTATAGGTGGTACAGGGATGTGAAAAACTTATAGAGGAGCAGAGTTCATTATTTTAGTGAGTTATCGATACTGGCTCGTCTTTAGCGGTAAAGTGTTGCCGCGGTAGTCTGTTAGCAACTGAGCGAGTGCTTTTTCCATTGCTTGATAATCTGCCTGCCCACAGAGGTTGATTGTTTCCAGACCTTGAGTCGCTATATCGTATAACTCTTTGGCTATTAGCTCTGTGCTGTCGCTGTAAAACCATTCAACATAGCGCCAGTTAGCTGTTCTTACAGTGTATCCCATCGTTTCTCTGCCGTTTGGGGCACCCCAAATACCATGGCGCAAGAACTGGCTGAAGGCATGTGTCTTACCTTTGCAATGCGGGTCATTAATCTGTGCCAACAAACTCTTTCCTGCTAGACCATTAGGTAATTCCAGCCCGGCCAATTCACATAAAGTCGGATATATATCAACGGATTCAACGATTTGATCACGTCTACTGTCTGCTATTTTCGACTGGCTAGGCTTGATAATCAATGGCACTCGCGTGTCCATTTCGTAATTGGTCATTTTGCACCAGCTACCATAATCACCCAGTTTCCAACCGTTATCCCCCCACATAACGATCACAGTATCATCCAAAATACCTAGTTCTTCCAAGTGGTCTAAAATTTTACCGATTTGGGTGTCAATATAAGTGACAGAAGCAAAATAGCCGTGACGAAGGAGGCGCGCGTCATCAGGGTTCAATTGAGACTTATTTGGGTGTTCGGTAGCGTTAAAATCAGTGTAACCGCGTAACTCACGCAAGTTGTTTAACGCCATTGGCGGGGCTCCCAAAGGAGGCATATCAAATTCGGCGAGTGCGATGTTCTCTCTGTCGTACATATCCCAATATCTTTTGGGAACATTAAACGGCAAGTGGGGACGATAGTAACCTATGCCAAAGAAGAACGGCTGTTGTGCGGCGTTCAACTCGTCGATTTTTTGCATAGCCACATCTGTTTGTGCCCCATCGTAATATGCGTCATCGGCTACATCGGGCATCTCCGTGGCACAAGCTTTCAAATACCATTGGCCGAATTCGTCAATATGCTTTGTTTCATCACCTTGCTGGAGGATGTCTTTCTTTCTCTGTTCGAGGTAGTGAATATTGCCGTCATCACGGTAGACTGCATCTGGGTCATATGGGTAGCCGGGTATGCATATATGCGGTTCCGACCAAGACTTGGGGTCGGGCTTATTATTGTGGTAGATCTTGCCAATGGCCGCTGTGTGGTAGCCTTGTTGTTTAAAGTGTTGCGGCAGTGTAACGACCTTGGGTTGCTCGTCTCTAAAATGATTATCTAGCCCCCATACGCTTAAGTCATCTGGTCTTTTGCCAGTGAGCATGCTGGCCCGCGAGGGGTTACACAGAGATACCTGCACATAAGACCGGTCAAAATAACAACCCATCGCTGCTAGACGGTCTATATTGGGCGTGATTACATGTTCACAGCCGTAGCAGCCTAACTCTGGCCTCAGGTCATCAACACAGATAAAGATTACATTTGGTTTACTCTTTTTCATGCTTTTGCCCGAGAATATAATAAATCTGCAAACTAAAATAACATAAAATTAAGCCATAAACTTAGAGCTTTAGTTTAATACTATCGATGGTCGAGCATATTTTTTGTATGTTCTCTCTGAAATTTCGATGATTAATTTTTTTTAAGGTTAATTACTTTGAAAAGCTTTGATAAAAAACGTCGAAACACGCGCACTGATGCATAGCTTACTACGAGGGATGCGGCCAATACTCCAAGTTAAATGGCGATTTTTATCATACTGTGTATTTGATTGATAACCTTGGATAGATTGGCTGGTATGATCGAAGTAACTATAAACCTGACCGGTGAGTAGGGGGTGGATGACTGATGGCTTTTTTCTAATTATTTTTGCCACTGATAAAGTCTTCCAATGCCTGCATACTTACCGGACCAGCTTGCAAGCCAACTAACTCGGCTTTTGGGTTATAAAGTAAGAATGTTGGTGTCCCCCGAAAAGCAGTCCCTGTATGCTCTTCAAACTGTAAAGCAAGCATCGGAAATTCGCTAATAAATGCCGGAAATATCATCTGAGTTTGTCGTATAAAAAATTCAGCTTTTGGCTGGTTTTTTTGACCATCAATACTCACGCCGATGACACGTGCATCTGAATTTTTATGCTTAGTGTAAAACGCATTTAAAGCGGGGATTTCGCGCAGGCAGATAGTACAGCTGTGGCTCCAAAAAACCACAATCGACCATTTGCCTTTACCAATTTGTTCATTCAGTGACGTTTTGTAACCATTAAAAGCTTGAAATTCAATGGCTAAGATAGGCTGACTAAAAACAAAACACACTAAAACTAGCAAAATTGAGATTGATTTTTTCATGGAGCTCTCTTCTTGTTCACTAAATATTCATTTTAGCGCGATTAGTAAAATGAGTTCAGACTAATTTTCATTCATTGTTGGTTGAAATGCACTTAGCTGTAGTTTGGTTAGCTTATAGCTTATAGCTTATGCCGTGACTTCACCTTACTTCACTGCAAGAGTGAGTTTCAGCTATTGATGCCATATTGGTTAGAAAATACCTACTTAACCGACGGGTGAAGCTGAAATTTTACAATTCCATTGTTAAACCACTTCATAGCCACTTTGAATTCACGGAATCAGAATAGTAATCAGAAATATGATCCAATGCTCTTTTTACTGAACAAAATTTATAATACCTTCATTAATTGTTAATTTCATGTTAATTTAATGTTAATTTGCAGATTTTTTTCGATGCCTTAGACTTCAATGCGACAATGGTGAGAGTGAAGCAAATGGATACCGGACTTAATACCTTAGTGGCGATTGTATGTTTTCATCAATTACCAGCGGAGCCTGAATAACTAGGGAAGCAGCGATCAAGTCATCAAAATTCCCTTGTATAACTTATTAAGTCAACTATCGCGTCAAACCTGATTTTTTGTCTGATGACAGCCTTCTATTGACTATCCATTTGCGGTTTTTCGTCTTTTGGACGCAACTATCCTATGGTTCAACAGCTGGCTCAGTCGGTAAATATTTGCTAAAGCAAACATAACAGCCAGATTGTTGTCATTCTTCGCTAGTCCTCGATAACGTGCTTTTTTAAATCCAAACTGACATTTTATGATCCTAAAGGGATGCTCAATAAAAGCACGGATACTGGCTTTTAGATACGCTAGTTTAATGGTCGCTTTATTTATTCTAGGATGCTTCTTGAGCGCTTTCATTTTGCTTGGCTGCTCGGCAATATACCAATCTACTTCAGTGTCCTGTAATTCCTCTCGCTTTTGTGCGTCACGATATCCAGAATCAGCAAAATATATTCCTCTTCACCATGCAGCAGGTGGTGAGCTTGGTTAAAATTATGCTCGTTGGCTGCTGTCGTTTTAAATGTATGAGTATGCCCTGAATTAACATCTACACCAATATGTGTCTTCATCCCAAAATGCCACTGGTTACCTTTTTTGGTTTGATGCATCTCTGGATCGCGTTGGTTTAGTTTGTTTTTAGTTGATGATGGCGCTTTAATAATTGTCGTATGATCAGGAAGGGATTTATCTAATGACAATTTGGAAAAACACCCCATTGAAGCTGTTTCATAAAGTGAATCTTCCATCGCGGCATCACTCAATCTATACGATTGCTGAAAACAGTGGATACGTAACATTGAAGATAGAGGGTAAGGTCTTCGGCCATTACCAGCCTTAGGGTAGTAAGGTGCTATAAGATCTTCAAGAGCAATCCAAGGAACAATGACTTCCATCTTCGATAAAAATTTTTCTTTGAGAGTGACGTGCTTGCTTTTTCTGAAATATAAATCGGAAAACCCAAGTTGCTGTTCCATCAACACCACCTTATCAAAGTTAGGCGGCTATTATTTCATATCAGGGACTTAATCGCCTGTTCTCTAGCCCCACAGACTTATAAATGAGCGAAAACTCAAAGCATACAGACCCAAGTAGGCCATCATTTCGCTAAATAGAGGTCCTACACACTGAGTGAGAAGGTTAATGATTTGATCGCCATTGGCCTTTACATTAACGTCGGTCTATACGCGGCTTTAATGAATGAGGTTAATTATTAGACTGAACCGCTAGAATTTTTAGACGCTATTTATATTCAGCTAATTCCTACTGTTTTGATTGATTTGGTTAGAGTTAGCAGGGTAATTGTGTTCTAATTCGCCACCATGTTTAAACCATTCTCTGTGTATGTTGGCCTGCGGTATACCGCAGCGAAGCGCAACAATAATTTTATTTCTTTTATCTCTCTAGTGTCCATGCTGGGGTTGATGTTGGGTGTCGCTGCACTTATCGTCGTGCTGTCGGTTATGAACGGTTTCGACCGTGAATTACGCGGGCGTATTTTAGGTATGGTTCCCCACGCCACTATTACTGGCTACGACAGCAGTATTAAAGATTGGCAAAGTTTATCCAAGCACATTCTGCTTGATAAACGGGTGATTGCCACAGCCCCTTTTATAAAAGCACAGGGAATGCTGACCAATGCCGGTCGGATTAAACCGGCTTTTGTGCAAGGTGTTGATCCAGAAGCTGAAAAAAGTGTGTCGATCGTTACTGATAATATTAAAACAGGGGCTTGGCAACAACTTGAAGCAGGTAAATTCAATATTATTTTGGGCGATTTATTAGCCCGCCATTTAGGCTTGATGATTGGCGATAAAGTCACTTTGGTATTACCTGAAGCGTCAGTCAGTATTGCCGGTGTGATTCCTAGGTTAAAGCGTTTTACGGTCGCGGGGACCTTCTCTGTGGGTGCTGAACTAGACAGTTCTCTGGCCTATATTCATATCGCCGATGCCCGAAGAATTAGACGCGTGCAAGGGGTTGAAGGGATTAGGCTCACCTTTAACGACTTGTTTAAAGCGCCTATTGCCGTCAGAGACATCGCCGTTAAACTCGATGGCGTTTTCCAAATATCCGATTGGACGCGTACCCAAGGTAACCTTTTCCAAGCGATCCAGATGGAGAAGCGTATGGTGGGCTTACTGTTATTCTTAATTGTCTTCGTCGCTGCCTTTAACATAGTCTCTACTTTGGTGATGGTGGTCACAGACAAAAAATCTGACATTGCCATTTTGCGTACTTTAGGCGCGACCCAAGGGTTGATTATGCGTATTTTTATGGTGCAAGGTATTGTCATTGGCGCCTTAGGCACATTACTGGGGACTCTTTTGGGGGTGAGTTTGGCTCTGACCATCAGCGACGTGGTGGCTTTTGTCGAGCGTGTTTTTGGTATCCAAGTGCTCAGTCCAGACGTTTACTTTATTAGTGATTTACCTTCTCAGTTAATTTGGGGCGATGTGGCCACGATCGTTACCGTCGCTTTTGCGATTAGTTTTTTTGCCACCATTTATCCGGCATTTAAAGCCTCGCGGACTCAACCTGCAGAGGCTTTGCGCTATGAGTGATTTCCCCTCTCAGAAAATTTGGGCCTATGTGGCGATGATAGAGACATTACGTTATGAGTGATGTATTAGTTTGTAACAATATATACCGCATTTTTAGTGAGGCGGGAAGTCATCTTGAAGTACTTAAAGATATTTCATTTTCAATCGCTCAAGGGGAGCGCGTGGCAATTATGGGGGCTTCTGGCTCCGGTAAAACTACTTTGCTCAATACCATTGGTGGACTTGAATCTCCCACTTCAGGCACTGTCTTTATCGCCGGTGAATCTGTCTATCAGACGTCAGAGCGCAAGCGCACTAGATTGCGTAACCAGCAACTAGGTTTTGTGTATCAATTTCACCATTTGTTGCCCGAATTTAGCGCCTTAGAAAACGTCGCTATGCCGCTGTTACTCGCTGGAGAAAACAAAACTCGCGTGATTGAAAAATCTACTCAGCTGCTATCTAGAGTGGGATTGGCTCAACGCTTAGAGCACAAACCGGCTCAGTTAAGTGGCGGTGAGAGACAGCGTGTAGCCATCGCAAGGGCCCTAGTCACTAAACCTGCTTGTGTATTGATGGATGAGCCTACGGGTAATTTAGACAGCCATACAGCGGCTGATATTCAAGTGCTTATGGATGACTTGAATCAAGAATATAATATTTCTTTTGTAGTTGTGACGCACGATGAAAGGCTGGCGCAACGCATGGATAGAACGCTTACTTTGCAAGATGGTCAGATTGAATCTAGACAGAATAATTGAGGAGTTGAGGTTTATACTGATCTAATACTGCTGTTTGGCTCAGCAGAGTATAAAGGTTCTTAATGAATAAAATATCCCTCGATCACGTGGGTGTATAGCGGCTATTTTTTACGAAACTTTCGCTGTTTCCAACTATTTTTAACATGGCATATCCATAATAAGTTGATAGTTGAGTAAGCGATCACTGAAAAAAACACCGCACTCGCTAACGAACCTGTTATTAACGGCCACCAAATAGCCGTTAACTTCGATATAATATAATCATAACTGAAAGTCATATCTTGAGCCAAAGGCTCAGTGTCGAGAATGATAGTGCCTAGAGTATAGGTGAAATAAAATATTGGCGGAATAGTGATAGGGTTGCTAATCCACACTAAACTCAGGGAAACGGCTAAGTTTGAACGCAATATAATTGCAAAAATGGCCGCCACCAGCATTTGCATAGGAATAGGTAAAAAAGCGCAAAAGATGCCGACTAAAAAGGCTCTACAGACAGATCTTCTGTTTAAATGCCACAGCGAGGGATGAGTTAAGTATTTCCCCATCCAGCGCAACGCTGGCTTAGCTCTAACAGTCTGCTCATTTGGCATGTGTTTTTTAAAAAATTTACGGGGCATGTAAGACAAATTTTAATAGACTAATGCTCAATATTATGACATGAGCTATTTTTTAGCTAGTTAAATTTGACCCTACTTCAAAGATAGATTGACAGCTTATTCAAGAGCTTAAATGCTTTTGCAGAAAGCCTATGTCAAGCGCTAAAAAGTAATGGGGTTATCCTCATCGGTTTTTTAAAACGAGAATGATATTCTATAGGGTATGAAAGGCATACTCCTATACTATTTTGCTTTTGTTTGCGGCGTGATTGCAGCGGCTTATCTTAGCGTTCTGCCAAGGTTAGCTTGGCTAGTTATTTGTTTAATTATAGGCTTAAGCTGGTTGATTTTTTGTGCTTTAGGCACAGACACACACAAACACCGTTACATAACAATGCTGACAGCGCTCTGTGTGTTTATCTGCTCGTTGTGCATTGCCGCGATCCATGGGCATTATTTACTAGCACAGCAATTTGATGATAATAAAATAGCAAGGCAGTGTCTGCTTGAGGGAGTGGTCACTGGAATTCCAAAGTCTGCACCTAGATATATTCGCTTTAACTTATCTGTCAATCATGCCGTGTGCGCAGAGCATACAATTGACTTAGCCAATGTGGCTTTAAGTGTCTATCAAACTGACGTTTTGATTAAGGCAGGTGACTGGTTATTGGCTGAGGTAAAATTAAAAAGTTTAAGATCCCACTACAGTCACGGTAGTTTTGATACTCAGCTATGGGCAATCAATAACAATATCAACGCGACGGGGTATGTCACGACGATACAGCAACATCGGCCAAATTATTCTAGTTTTAAAGGTATTCGCCATAGCCTAAAACGTTGGTTGGATGCGCGAGATATAAGCACTGTCGCTAAAGCGAGTTTACACGCATTGGTACTCGGCGATAAATCGGCGATAAATCAGGCGCAATGGCAGGCCATGCGGATCACTGGTACCGTTCATTTGTTGGTGGTCAGCGGTTTACACGTCGGCATTATGTTGGCCATAGGCTGGTGGCTTTTTTTCTGTTTACGCAGTGCTCTGTACTGGCTTAAATTTCCTTGGCCCATTGGCTATCTTCCCGCGCTAGGGGGGCTGAGTTTAAGTTTCGCCTATGTCTTATTGGCCGGAGCTAGTTTATCTACCTTGCGCGCTTGGCTGATGGCTCTAGTGTTAATAGCGGGCCATTGGTTGAGTGTGAAGCCAGCGTTATGGCAGCGCTGGTGGTGGGCATTAATCATCATTATCAGCTGGCAGCCATTAAGTGTTGTGCAGCCGGGCTTATGGCTGTCTTTTATCGCGGTAGCGAGCCTGATTTGCTTGCAAGGCTATCGTACGAGTACCGGTAAATGGCGATTGTTAGTAAAGAGTCAGCTGTCGGTTTGGCTGGCTCTACTGCCGTTGTTGTTAGTTTATTTTCAACAAATATCTTTGATTTCACCTCTCGTTAATATTGTCGCTATTAGTTTTATCAGCTGCCTGCTAGTGCTGTTGTTGCCGGTATTGATGTTAAGTGTCTACGCTATCCAGTGGCCACTGACTCTATTGGCGACGAGTTTAGATTATTTTTGGCTGTTTTTAACCAAAATAGCCTTAGCGGCCAGTGCGTTGGTGTTGCAGGTTGATAGTTTGCCAAATACTTTAGTGGTATTAATCGCCGCAAGTTGTCTGGTACTAATGTTACCCTTCTCAAGCAGATTGAAAATAATCAGTGCTTTTGCTTGTCTCATCATATTTTTTCCACCACTGCAAACTAAACCCGAAAAAGACCAATTCACCTTGCATCTGCTGGATGTAGGACAGGGATTATCCATATTTATTGAGACTCATACTCGAAATATACTGTTTGATACTGGAGCAGGGTATGCTTCGGGCTTTAATTATTTTAACGCTATCATCCAGCCATTATTATCTAAAATTAAAGTGCATAAGTTAGATTTAATGGTCATCAGTCACTCAGATAATGATCACAGTGGTGGCTTACTCGCGGCGCAGTCTGCTCTAAAAATCGCAAGACTTGATAGTGAAATAGCCGGTGATGGCTCAGTGGTTAATAAGCCTTGTGAAAGTAATCTAGCTTGGCAGTGGGATGGGGTTTCATTCCATTATCGCCACCCAGACGTTAGCAGTGAAAAAAAAATAAATAATAGGTCATGTGTGTTGGAGATTTCTACACAGCAGTGCAAAGTATTGATTATGGCAGATGCGGAAAAGAAAATTGAAGCGCTGTTAATACCAACGAATATTCAGGCTAATCAGCAAGTACTGATTGTAGGTCATCACGGCAGTAATACCTCGACCAGTAAAGATTTTTTGCAGCGTGAAGCTTTTACTTCAGCTTTGATCAGCAACGGCTATAAAAATCGCTATGGCCATCCACATCCCAGCGTATTAAAACGCCTGCATCAGGCAGAGGTTGAAATATACCGAACCGACGTGCTCGGTAGCATTGAGGTTACGGCAGGTGTAAGCGGATGTGACATTAGCAGTTATAAGCAAAAAAATAAACGCTATTGGTGGTAGCTCAGCGATCAAGCTTTTAGTCGAAAGCATTTTAAAACAGCATTTTAAGCGAGCCAAATAGGCTTAAACTGATTATACTTGCGCACTGTCAATGGATAAAATCTGGGTGTAGTTATGCTTAACTTCGCGGCCGATGGATGGATTTTTTTAGTCTTAAAGGCTTTACCTAGAAAGAATTTGGAGAAAATTAGTGTTAGAAGTTTTGCTCTCAGGTGGCTGGTTGATGCTACCTATCGTTATCTGCTCAGTGCTGTCTTTGGCTATTAGTTTAGAGCGAGCAATTACCTTGCGATCAAAAAATGTGTCTCCCGATGATTTAGTCGCCAGTGTATGGTTATGGATTGAGAGTGACCAAATGACAACAGAGCGGATGTTGGAAATCAAGCAGGGCAGTCCTCTAGGTTCAATCCTTATTGCTGGCTTGAACTCTGCCTCACTGTCTAGAGAGCGAATGCAAGAGAGTATTCAAGAGATCGCGGCGACAGTCGTTCATGATCTCGAGAAAAACTTAACCGCGTTGGGCACTATCGCTGCGATCACACCGCTGTTAGGTTTGCTCGGTACTGTGATTGGTATGATAAAGGTCTTTACCGCTATTATGATAGAGGGCAGTGGCAATACTGGCGTATTGGCTGGGGGTATTTCTGAGGCTTTGATTACCACCGCGGCGGGCATGTGTGTTGCGATACCTACGTTAATCTTCCACCGTTACTTTCACCGCAAGGTGGACTCGCTAGTGATTGAAATGGAACAGCAAGCCGTAAGGCTGGTGGATAATATTCACGGCGAAAATAATGTTTAATTATTTAGGTGCAAATCAGTGAGATTTCAGCGTAGCGTACGCCAAGATATTGATCTTAATATGACACCTTTAATTGATGTGATTTTTTTACTATTGATTTTTTTTATGGTATCAACCACCTTTACCAAAGAGTCAAGGCTTGGCCTGACTTTACCTCAGGCAGAGATTGGCGAAAACAGTGTTCAAGTTGCGCCGGTAGTTGAAGTCTTTATCGATGCCACAGGTGTGTTCAAAGTAGATGATGTTGTCTTAATTAATAATGATATAGACAGCCTTAAACAAGCACTCTTAATGCGTTTACAAACTATCCAAGATCAGCTCAAATCAACCGACACTCAGCCGAGGTTAACAATTACTGCAGATGCCGCTACCGCACATCAATATGTAGTGACGACCATGGACATCGCCGGCCAATTAGGTTTTAGTCAATTGAGTATTACGACACTCAAAAAAGAGTCACTGTGAACCTCTTTTTTACAGGGCAGTGGTATCGCAAAAAAGCCACTTGGGCGCTGCTGTTATGGCCTGTCGAATGGCTTTTTAGGGCGCTGGCAGCGCTGGCTAAAAGAGGCAATATGGCGTACCAATGGCAACCACCTTGTCCTTTGATTGTGGTGGGTAATATCAGTGTCGGCGGCACGGGCAAAAGTCCTTTAACAATAGCACTGATTGAACAGTTATCGCAACGCGGCTATAAGGTAGGTGTCGTGAGTCGTGGCTACGGTGCTGTACGTCGGGATTTTCCGTTTCAAGTCCACTCAACAGACAATCCAGATCAAGCCGCAGACGAGCCTTTGATGATTGTCAAACGCACTAACGTTAAGCTAGTGATAGATCCAAATAGAGTGAGTGCATGCGAGTATCTGTTAGCGCATAATCAATGTGATCTTATTATTAGCGACGATGGGCTGCAACATTATAAAATGGGCCGTGATATCGAAATTGCGGTGATTGATGCAACCAGAGGCTTAGGAAATGGTCACTGTTTGCCAGTGGGGCCCTTGCGAGAACCGCCCAAGAGACTCAACACGGTTGATTTTGTTATGCTCAATGGCATTACTGAACCAATCCCGCCAGGCTATCATTGTATGCAACTTGCAGTGGACGGATGGTATGGTGTGAGTGATAACCATAGTGTCAGTGCTGAAGAATTCAAGCAAATATCAGACAGCGCGAGCGGCAAAATCCACGCCATAGCCGGAATAGGTAATCCTCAACGTTTTTACTCCAGCTTGCAGGCGATGCAATTGGAAGTACAAGAACACAGCTTTGCAGATCATTATCAATATTGCAGTGCTGATTTTGAATTTGTTGAGGGAAGCTTGATCCTTATGACCGAAAAAGATGCGGTAAAATGCCGCGATATAGTACCAAACAATAGCTACTACCTTAAAGTGTCGGCGATATTAGAACCTCAGTTTATTGAGCAGTTATGTACCAAACTAAGCAATATAAAGGCTCCACAAGAAAAATAAAATCGCTTATGAGGAGATTTAACGTTAGCATGAAATACATTCAATCAATGTGATATATAATTCAACCTAAATTCAGCCGTTAGGCGTAAAAATGTTGTTCGAGATATTGGTGTGCAAAAGGAAATAGAAAATTTCTTGATCATCTTATTCGTGATTAGATATTTTTATATTTTTCTTTTTTTTATCAAAGGTTTGTGAAAATTTTTGCGATTCGACTGACGAATTCAGGTTCAAAAAAATAGAGAGAAATGATGGACAAGAAGTTATTAGATATATTGGTTTGTCCGGTATCCAAAGCTCCAGTGCACTGGGATAAAGAAAATAGCGAGTTAGTCTGCCGCAGCAGTGGCTTGGCCTATCCGATTCGCGATGGAATACCGGTCATGCTTGAGACAGAAGCGCGGACCTTAACCACAGAAGAGAGACTTAAAAAATAATGAATTTTACGGTGGTTATTCCTGCGCGCTATGCATCAACTCGTTTTCCGGGAAAAATGTTGACTGATATTCTTGGCAAACCTATGATTCAACATGTTTACGAGCGCTCTTTACAATCAAATGCGCAGCAAGTGATTATCGCAACTGATGATGTGCGTATAGAGAACGTGGCGAAAAGCTTTGGCGCCAAAGTCTGTATGACCAAAGAGTCTCACACCACAGGTACCGATAGGCTGCAGGAAGTCACTCACCAGCTAGGTTTAGCGGATGATGAATTAGTCGTTAATGTTCAGGGGGATGAACCGCTTATTCCGCCGCGGATAATAAATCAAGTCGCAAACAACCTAGCACAGCAGTCATTGGCAAGCATTGCCACTTTAAGTGAAGCTATTACAGAGCTAGATGTGTTACTCAATCCCAATAGTGTCAAAGTGCTAACGGACGTTAATGGTCTGGCATTGTATTTTAGCCGCGCCCCTATTCCTTGGCCTAGAGAGGCGTTCAGTCAAAAAAAACCGACCCAGCTGCCTGAAAGTTTTGCCTGGCAACGGCACGTGGGAATTTATGCTTACAGAGTTTCACTATTAAACAAATATGTTAATTGGAGCCCGGCAGAGATAGAGACGACAGAAAAATTAGAGCAGTTAAGGGCGATGTGGTATGGAGAGCGAATTCACGTAGAGACCGCACTTGAAAAATTACCTGCTGGCATAGATACACCAGAAGATCTTCAAAATTTACTGCGCTACCTACATTCATTACATTAAATTTCTTGGCATAGTGATAAGGTTTTGTTCGTCACTAGCAGTCGATTAGGCTGCTTGATTGTTGAGGTTATTCGCCTTTTTAGAAGACATTACCGGGACAAAGCGCGCTTTATTCAGGGCGTTAGTGGCTCTGCGATTTAGTAAATCAATTGTGTCACTTGAGACTAATAGATTTCCTGTCTCGCTGATTCTACCTTTGGCCATGGTCAAACTGAAGTCCTTTAAATCACCATTGGATATATAGTAATCCTGATCTGTTGACTTGAGTTTGTCAAAGCGTTGAACTTTAGTTTGCCGGCTATCTTTAATGGTTTTTATATCTTTGAGTTTTATATCCACCGATGGACCACCGTCGAATAAATCGATAAAGCCTTTGTGTTTAAAACCTTCTTTTTCGAGCATACGCAATGCCGGCGCTGAAGAATGATTAGGTTTGCTCAATACGTCTCTGGCAGTTTGGGGTAAAAGATCAACATAAATAGGATGTTTTGGCATCAGTTCTGTAATAAAGTCTGGTCCTTCAGTGGCCGCTATTGTGACGGCTTTTTGAAAGTCCATGTCAAAGAATTTACTGCCTAATGCCTGCCATAGAGGCGACTCATCTGCTGCATTGACCCAGCCTCTCAATTCGGCCATTACGCGCTGTGAAAAGCGCTCTTGTGCATCTGCCATCAATAGATAGCGCGAGCGTGCTAGCATTTGGCCTACACCCGGCAGGCGGTATTCAGGTAACAGAAATAGTGATCCTACCTCACTGGCGCCTTTAAAATTTTCTACCAAATTCAATGTTTCACTCTGCTGGCTGGTATTTAAGCTTTGACTGCGTTTAGTGATAGTAGAACGTTGATAAGAATAAAATGGCTGGCTTAGACCTAAGCCATTATAAATCGCTGTGGTACCGGCAATTTTACCGCTAGTGCTGTCTTCAAGTACCATGAAATAGCAGGTTTGTTGTGGTGCTTGCGTGCTGTTAAATGCAACTTGAGAAGATTCCAATTTAGCCTGCCAGTTTCTACGACAAGTCGGCATCGATGTCATGCCATCCCCAACATTTCTAGAGATGTCAAGTAGTGCATCAATATCATTTAACTCACTAGGACGTATGAATAACATAGATAACTCCAACACTTTAAGTCTAAAATAAAACCAACGTAGGATTATATTATAGAGGGAAAATGACGAAATGAGCTGTCAAATACCACCGGAAAAAATAAATTAAATCACATAATTAACTAATCTGCAGAATATAATTCTGTTTTTTAAATGATGTTTATTTTTTGATTATAAACTACATATTATTTTTATCGTCAAGTCACACAGACTTGACAGTTTTTTTTGCAAGACTATGATGAGCAGAATTATTACTATTTATTCTGCTATAGGTAAGTTAAATGCGATTAGATAAAATTAATCAAAATATTCTTTCGTTACTCCAAAGTGATGCTAGAATCACTAATCAGACGTTGGCGGATAAAGTTAACTTATCTCCCAGTTCTTGTTTAAATAGAGTGAAAAAGTTAGAGGAGGCTGGGCTAATAGGGCCTTATATCGGTGTCGTAAACCTAGAGAAAGCTTGTCGTAGTGTCATGGCAATCATTACCGTCAAGCTACAAAATCAGAGTACCGAAGGTTTTCAAAATTTTCTGCACTGCGCTAAAGCGATACCCGAGTTGGTAGAATGTTATACCGTATCAGGCAGTTTCGACATGTTTTTGCGTGTGGCTGCTGCGGATATGCTTCGCTTCAATCAAATTGTCGATGAATTATTAGACATTATCCCCGGTATGGTAAATTTAAGTAGCCATATAGTGTTAACCACCGATAAGCCTTTTAGAGGCTTTGACTTAGAGACCCTGTTAGAAGCGTAATTTTCGAAAAATAAGCTCGTGGTAGAGGTTTTAAGTGGACTGAGTTTTAACTGATAATAGCGCTGTTAGGCACTTGTCAGACTTGGCCGATCGCAGCGAGAAACAGTAGATTTAAAACAGATTTTTGGGTCTTTTGATACTAATAGTGTACTATTGAACGAGACAGGGCGGGGAATATGGCCAAATGCTGACTTTTCGGAGTAGATTAGCGAGGCTTCTAGCCACTATCGGTTGCTATGTGATATCTGATTGTGGCGAATTAGCGACCAGAACGTAAATCTAGGTTTAGCAAAAGGAAAAAAATGACTGACATTACCTTTGCCCGAAGAAAATTTATCTCCTATCCCCTATCCCCTATCTCCTATTCCTATTTACTTTCGCTGCAGCGCTCGCTGGGAATAGCCGACTAGTTCGGGCTAAAACGTTGAGTAAATCTCGTGTACTGTTCATTGGTGCCGGTTTTGCCGGAGCGAGAGTAAGCGGCATCGAAGGGAAAAAAAATATTGGTGGGCGACTATTAACTGACTGGTCAATGGGTGCGTGGTCGAAGCTGGCGCAGGTTGGATCCATGGCTCAGAAAAGGATAATTCCATTCGGCAACTAGCGGATGCGGTTCCAGCTGAATAAAGAATAACTGACGATGACAATTTAGTTGTATTCGATGCAAATGTTCAAGAAATAGACGAGGCTAGAGTCGAAAATTCGATAAAAACTGGTCCAGAGCACTAGGTCGACTCGACGATAATCTGGAAGATGATAATACTCAATCACTGCGTGGAGCGCTCTCAAACCAACTTCAATTACCGCGGTACTCCACATGGGGCCGATCTTACAAGTATTCGAGCTGCTGAGACTCTCGTTGACAATGTTTAGGGCTTAATGTTGCCATTAATGGTCGTCTAATCAGACGAATTTAATGCTGAGTATCTGGTAGTTGATGATAATTTAAATCGATAGAAGTGTTTTTAGCCAGTAAAGTTCGCTGTTATTATTTTAGTCGCTAATATCAGGTGCCGTTATTAGTGGCTTGTACTCGCACTAAAGCATAAGAGTCTAAGGATCAATTGATCTATCGACTTGGCATTGACAAACGGTTGACCACTGATTTTGACTATAATTAGTTTTCGTAGGTTTGACTTCAAGCTAGTTATCGCGTGAGGTTCATTATAATCGTTTTGACTTAATGACTTAATGACTTAATGACTTAATGACTTAATGACTTAATGACTTAATGACTTAATGATTTAGCCTCAAATTTGTGATTCTCTGGTATCTTCTGGATGAAATAACGCCAGAGTTGCATCAGTTGAGCGCTTTTGAATGGATAATCTAAATACTTTAAAAGCGCTGTGGATAGTCGGTGAAAATACCGTCAATTCCCCATTTCCAGTGATTTTCCACTAACTGAGGTTCATTGACGGTGTAACAGTAGACATCATAACCTGCCTGCTTTAGATCAGTCACTTGACTCTGTTGTAAATGCAAATGATTACAATGGCAGCTCACCGCATTAATCGCCTGCATTTGCGCTAGCCAATTGTCTGGGATTTTACCGTACAGCTGACCCAATTGAAGGTAGGGAGCCTGCTGATGGCAGTAGGTGAGGGTTGCTTGGTCAAAACTAGATATGATCAGCTTGTCGAAATCTAGCCAGTGCTTTTGTAATAACTTGAGTACTGGGTCCACAAGTGTTTTAAGATTAGAGTCATAACGTTTGAGCTCTAAATTCAAGCCTAGACCTAAACTCTGGATAGAGAGGATAGCCTCTTCAATGGTCGATATTCTCTGAGTGTTGAACTCCGGTGAAAACCACGAGCCACAATCCAGTTGTTTGAGACTATCAATCGTGTGATCACTCATAGTACCAGTGCCATCAGAGCAGCGATCTACCGTTTCGTCGTGCCACATGACGATTGAGCCGTCGCCACAGGCAAGGGCGTCTATTTCGACCCACTCAACCCCCTTTTTTGCTGCGATACTCATTGCCGCTAAAGTGTTCTCTGGGGCCAGACTAGAAAAGCCGCGGTGGCCAATAATTTTAGAAGCTATCATGGTTATCTCAATATATTCTCTGTTGGGTCTTTCGGTCAAAGAAGTATAACTTCTGGCTGTCAAAAGTGAAGTCCTGAATATCCCCTATCTTCACATTCGTATGGCTATCACATTCAATCACGATCGGCTGCTCTAGCGTCTCGCAAGTCACATAGAGTAAAACACTGGCGCCCAGTTTCTCAATCATTGCCACTTTTCCCTGAAGGCTAGTGCCTTGGGATACGTTGAAATGCTCAGGTCTAATGCCCATTACAAGCTCACCACGTTGCTTAATATGCTCTGGGACAGGCATACTTTGACCGGCAATTTCTAGCTTGTGATCATCGATAGTACAATCAATAAAGTTCATCGATGGCGAGCCTATGAAGCCGGCCACAAATTGATTTTTTGGATCGTCGTATATGTCCATCGGTGAACCGATTTGTGCGGCAATACCATCTTTGAGGACAACTAACTTATCAGCCATTGTCATTGCTTCAACTTGGTCATGGGTCACATAGATAGTGGTAACACCGAGTTGCTGCTGTAATATTTTGATTTGCATGCGCATTTTTACACGTAATGCGGCATCCAAATTTGAAAGAGGCTCATCAAATAAAAACACTTTAGGTTTTCTAACGATCGCTCTGCCCATGGCGACTCTCTGTCTTTGGCCACCGGATAAATTACTTGGGCGCCTATCTAAGTAGTCTTCAATTTGTAAAAGCTTAGCCGCCTCTTGCACGCGTTGCTTAATTTCATCTTTAGGCAACTTCATTAGTTTTAGGCCATAAGCCATATTGTCGTATACAGACATGTGCGGGTAGAGGGCGTAATTTTGAAACACCATTGCGATACCGCGATCTTTAGGTTCAAGCTGATTGACGACTTTGTCGTCAATTTTCACATCGCCCTCAGTTATGCTTTCTAATCCCGCGACCATGCGCAATAGTGTCGACTTTCCGCAGCCGGAAGGCCCTACTAAAACGACAAACTCCCCGTCCTCTATATCGATATCAATGCCATGAATGACCTGGGTTGTTTGGTAGGATTTTTTCAGTTGCTGGATGTTGATGGTTGACATTATTTACTTCTCCGAATCCGTCAGGCCTTTAACAAATATTTTTTGCATAAACACGACTACCAATATAGGCGGTAGCATTGCCACTAATGAAGTTAGCATGATCAGATGCCATTTAGGTTCACTCTCACCTGATTCCAGCATCTGTTTGATGCTCATCACCACGGTGTACATATCTGGATCAGTGGTGACCAATAATGGCCATAGGTATTGATTCCAACCATAGATAAATAAGATAACGAACAATGCGGCGATATTGGTGCGAGACATAGGAATTACAATGTCAATAAAGAAGCGCATGGGTCCCGCTCCATCGATGCGTGAGGCCTCCATAAGCTCATCTGGAATGGTTAAAAAGGTTTGTCTAAACATGAAGGTGGCCGTCGCAGAGGCGATCAACGGAATACTTAAGCCTGCATAAGAATCTAACATATTGAAATTGGCGATCACTTCATAAGTAGGCAAAATCCTCACTTCTACGGGTAGCATCAAGGTTATGAATATTAACCAGAAAAAGAACATGCGAAAACGAAATTTAAAATACACAATAGCAAAAGCAGATATAATTGAGATAGTGATTTTGCCAAATGAAATACTTAGCGCCATTAATAAACTGTTAAACAGTGCCAGGTGAATAGGCGCGCCAGATTGAGTACCGCTAAACAAAGTTTTTAGGTTAATCCAAAGTTGATCTCCTGGCAAAAGAGGCAGAGGAACTTGGGTCAGTCTCAGGGCATCGTGAGTAGAGGCGACGAGCATTACCCAAATAGGAAAAACAATCAGTGCCACGCCCAAGATTAAAACAGTATGGCTGACGAATGTCGTCATAGGTCTATTTTCAATCATTAGTATTCTACCTTGCGCTCTACATATTTAAATTGGACGACTGTTAATACGATAACAATAAACATAAGGATGACGGATTGTGCCGCAGATCCACCTAAGTCAAGCCCAACAAAACCATCATTGAATACTTTGTAAACTAATATCTCTGTAGAATTTCCGGGGCCTCCAGAGGTAATAGCATGAATAATGCCGAAGGTATCAAAGAACGCATAAATGATATTAACTACTAATAAAAAGAAAGTAGTAGGAGAAATTAACGGAAAAATGATGGTGAAAAATCTGTGTACAGGGCCAGCGCCATCAATAGCAGCGGCCTCGATTAACGATTTTGGAATTGAATGCATCGCGGCTATAAAAAATAAGAAGTTGTAACTGATTTGTTTCCATGCAGCGGCGATTATTACTAATGTCATTGCCTGTGTACTGTCTAACTTGTGATTCCAGTTAATACCGACTAAATCTAAAAAATAAGTGAATATGCCTAAGGTAGGGTTGAACAAAAATAACCACAAAGTACCGGCTAACACGGGAGCGACCGCATAGGGAATAATTAATAAGGTGCGATAGGTATGTGAGCCTTTGACTATCCTGTCGGCGAGGGCAGCAAAAAATAGTGCAAATCCCATGGAGAGAGAGGCAACTGCAACAGAGAAAAAAGCCGTGCGCAGAAATGATCCCAAATAATTAGGATTTTCATAGAGTTCTATGAAATTATCGAACCAGACGAACTCTGACGATAAACCGAAGGCATCCTCCAATAAAAATGATTGATAAAGTGCCTGCATCGCTGGCCAAATAAAAAATAAAAGGGTAATTATTATTTGAGGGGCTACCAACAAATAAGGCAAATACGATGTGTTGTAGTGGACACGTTTTTGCATGGCTGTACCTGTGTTGGCTCTATAACGCAGAGCAAATATCGTAATTGTTTGGATTTATTTGACAAAAGGTGGGAACCACTATCGACTTTGCCAGCCTAGTTAGTTCTATCGCTAGGAGGCAAAGTTAACAGGTTTAATCATCTGTATCCATCAATTAACAAGAGCTTAGTGTCAATATTCACTAAGATCTTCTCAACGGACGAAAACTAACTATTACCTGAATCAGTGACTACTTTGTAGTATCGAATACAAGCTCTTAATTCTACAGCAGTTAGAAAAACACTGCCTCAAGCTAGGATTATTCAATTCCGCTGTAGAGCTAATATCATGCACTCTATATCCACTTTGACATCACGGGATCAGCTATTACTTATTGGCTTTTTCAAACTTGCGTAACAATTTGTTTGATTGAGCAACAGCGTCGTCCATCGCCTCTTGAGAGGTTTTAGAACCGTCCCAAATTTTCTCCATTTCCGCATTGATAATATCGCGAACCTGCACGAAACTACCAAAACGTATACCTCTAGAGTTTTCAGTAGGTGTGTTTAAACTTAACTGCTTAATAGCGATGTCGGTACCAGGGTTTTCCTTATAAAAACCTTGCTCTTTACTCAACTCGTAAGCGGCGGTTGTAATAGGCACGTAGCCTGTTTCCTGATGCCACCAAGATTGTACTTCAGCAGACGATAGGTACTGCATAAATTCAGCAACGCCTTTATATTCGTCTTTTTTATGGCCTCTTAAGGTCCAGAGTGTTGCGCCGCCAATAATTGAATTCTGCGGTGCGCTGGCTACTTTAGAATCGAATGGCATCATCGCTTGAGCATAGTCAAATTTAGCTTGGCCTTTAATAGAGCCATAATATGCAGATGAGTTGATCCACATACCGCAATCGCCATTAGTAAACATCGCTAAGCTTTCACCGCGTCTTCCGCCGTAGGTGAAGCTTCCGTCTGTTTGCATTTCAGATAAGCGTTGTAAGTTTGCCGTTACATTTTTGTTATTAAAGGTAAACTCAGTGTCTAGACCGGCATAACCGTTCTGTTTAGTGCCCACCGCAATATTATTCCAAGCACTGTAGTTTTCAATTAGACCCCAAGACTGCCATCCCACTGCAATACCACACTTCATGCCACTGTCGACAAGTTTCTTAGCGCTAGTAGCCACTTCGTCCCAAGTTTTAGGAGCAGTATCAAGTCCAGCTTTTTTAAAGGCATCTCGGTTGTACCAAAGTACCGGTGTAGAGCTGTTGAAAGGCATTGATAGGAGCTCGCCTTCAGGGGTTTGATAGTAGGAGATAACGGCTGGTAAATAGCCCGATTTGTCTAGTGTAACCCCTGAGTCATTCATCACTTGCTCAATAGGATATACGGCGCCTTTAGCCGCCATCATAGTGGCTGTTCCCACTTCAAAAACTTGTACTATGTGCGGTTGTTTTTTTGCTCTAAAAGCGGCAATAGCAGCGGTCATTGTCTCAGTGTAGTTACCTTTATAAATTGCATTGATTTCATATTCGCTTTGCGATGCATTGAAGTCAGCGGCAATTTTATTCACTCTTTCAGTATTGGTTCCGCCCATGGCGTGCCACCAATTAACTTCTACAGCGGCAGTTGCTGCAGTCGAAAGGAACGCTGCAGTAATTGAAGCTGCAATAATGGATTTCTTAAGCATTGGATTTCTCCCTTTAAAAGCTGTCATTAGCTTTTTATTGTTGGATTTAGTTAAGCTAAAGCCGTCATCAATCCCGATAATATTGAGAACAGGATTGATTTTGTGATTTTGGCTTATAAAATAAATATGGCTTTGATTATCCTTATTTTACAAGCTTTAGCGTAGTTTAGTTACATGACAATGTGATGTCATATTTATTACACCAATGAGATACTAACTCAGGACAACTTTATAAAGCAATATGTTCGAATGAGAAAATAAAAGCTGATCAGATGAGTATTTATGTACAAATCGATCAATAAATATTCGAATGAACATCCTAGATATAAACATAATTTTAATTGCACTGGTTTTGATACTGAAGATTAAACTGCGATAGACACTTGATTAACCTGCTTATAGGCGTTGTGACTGATAATAATGAGAAGATAGAAGCGAAAAAAGTGCGACTCAGCTCTTTTGAAAAGAATAGTTTCTAAGTCTTTTTTTAAGTGATTTATAAGAATATTCGGATAAAAATAGCGTAGTATATAGCTAATTGTTATAAAAAAAGGCACTCGGCCGCTGAATTATTTAAGATTTATTACAATACAGCTGGTGCACAGTAATAATGATCGCTTTAACTTCTTGACTTTGCAGTGAGTAATAAGAGCATCAGGCGATATTGATTGGGGAGTGTGTCTTCAGTAGATTGAGGCTTGATCCGTGCTCTTGGCTAATTCTGAATAATCTAGCAGACGATTCTTTGACTATTCACACTAATTATTTTCGTATATATACGAACATTTTATTCCCAATAGCATGACTATCACAACGGTAATAATATTTGCGTCTAAGTGGATTAAATGGGCGACACTAGCTGACTTATAATGCCAGATATTCAACTGACAGGACCATTGAGAACTAATAGCACAGAGGCCAATAATAGCGTCTCCTTTAATGGCCGCTATGGGAGCGAACTGGGGGTGCCAATCACAGGTGATACTATTCTTAAATCGTATATTGTGAATATGCGAAACAATATGTGAATTTCACAATGACTGAAATCTAACAATGAACTATTTTAATGCTAACTTAAAGCCGTGTTGAGCGGACTGAGTATAAGTGGTCTAGCTGTTAACCTTAACACTACTTTTTATATATCCAGTAGGCAGAGCTCAAACCGGCTATCAAGCCAAATAGATGACTTTCCCAAGAGATATAACGGCTAGTAGGCAAAATGCCGAAGACTAAGGTTCCATAGCTAATGCCAACGAACAGTGAAATTAGAATAAGCTTTAACTTCTTAGAGAGAATCCCTGCCAGCACTAAGTAGCCAAAGTAGCCATAAATAAGGCCACTGGCGCCGACATGAACCGCATCACGGGCAAATAGCCAGACTAAAAGCCCGCTGCCAATAGAGCAAACAAAAGTGACTTGAAGGTAACGTTGTCTACCGTGTTGGAGCAATAGAAAGCTGAACAGGGCAAATGGCAATATATTCGATAAAAAATGCCATAAACTGCCGTGCAGCAAAGGGGCGGTAACTAGGCCAATTAATCCCGATATATTTCGCGGAACTAGTCCAAATTGATTGAGCACCCTAGCGGTTAATAGATTGATAATCTCAACGCTAGCAATTAACAGTGACAAGGTTATCACTATCTGTATTTGTTGCTTAAACGAAAGGCGAGTTGCGTTGCGGGTCATTTTAATCCTGAAGTTGTTTATAAAATAATGTGAGGCATGAAGCGCGACAAATCTTGAGTGATTTTGTTTTTGTCTTCGCGCACTGAAATACCTGCCGCCTTGCCGTTGATTAGCCATGAGCCAATTAATGTAAAGTTATCCCCAAATGCCGGTAGCGGGTGATAAGCTTGATAAATATAGCCTTCATCACCGTAGGGGCCGTCTGATGCAAAAACTTGTTTGCCTTCAAGGTGAATGCTGATATTAGCGCCTTCGCGGGCAAAAATTGGCTTTTTTACATAATTGACTAACTGGCTGTTTTTTAGGTCTTCTTCAAAAAAACTGGGCAGTAGGTTAGGGTGATTGGGAAACATTTTCCACAACATAGGCAGTAATGCTTTGTTGGAAAGTATTGATTTCCAAGGGGGTTCTATCCAAGAGACATTAGACTCGACTAAGGATTGTGCATAGTCTTCGCGAAGCATGAATTCCCAGGGGTAGAGCTTGAACATCCAGCTTATTTTTTGGTTATTTAAATCCGTGAAACAATCGTCTGCTGACAAGCCTATATCTTCAATGTAAATAAACTGACATCTGATGCCCGCTGCCCTCGCACAGTCTTCTAAATATTGTACTGTGCCACGATCTTCATCTGTGTCTTTACAACAGGAAAAATACAATGTTTCGTGTAAATGCTCGAATTTTATCTGTGCGAATCGATTAATTAATTTTTCTTGTAAAGAATTAAATTGATCTGATTTACGGTTAATTTTTCCCGCATTGACTTGGTCTTGAAGCCACAACCATTGCCAAAACCCTGTTTCATACAAACTGGTCGGTGTATCAGCATTATTCTCATATAGCTTGGCATGGCCGCTGCCACCGTAGACAAGATCCATGCGAGCATACAGGGAGCTCTCTTTAGTCTGCCAAGAATTTCGAATATAATCCCAATGTTGAGCTGGGATTTGAAATTTTTCCATCCACTGTTTATCACAAACCACTTTATCAACAACACTGAGGCACATTTGATGCAGCTCTTCAGTCGGCGCTTCGATATCTTGCTCTATTTGTTTAAGTGAAAACTGATAGTAGGCTGATTCATCCCAGTAGGCCTCTCCATGCATAGTATGGAAAGTAAAACCATATTCGCTGGCGCTTTGACGCCAGTGAGAACGCTCGTCAATTATTGACCTAAACACTCAACCGCCCCAACTGCTGCGTGAAGATTTTCCAGTAAAGCGTGATTTTGCAGCGATAGTGGATCCGAAACCACCTCTGGACATGGTCCGTCTGACCGCCGGTTTTGGTTTGAAAGCCTTGTCATTCACTCTTATTTTATTACTGTTACTGCTGCCGTATAAAACGCCATCTGTAGATGACCATTTTCCGAACGCGGGAGAGCGACGTGAATAAGAGGTATAAAGAGGTGCCGAACGATGACCGCCATTAAGTAAAGAGCTGAACATATAACCGGCGATAAAGGGCATGAAAATGCTCTGATTATTCTGCACTGGGTAGCTATTACAGCTAGCAGGTCCAAAATCGTTAACGCAGGCTTCAAGAGTGCTGTATTTCGGGCCGCTTTTAATCGCTTCATCAACCGCTTCTTTGTAGGCAACTTCACATTGCTCAACTTGATCGGGGTTATTGGATATGCAATCTGCAGCGCTGCGATAAATTTGAGTCTCTTGAGTGTCATCAGAGCAGCCAACCAGAGTAACCGCGGCGACCGCAATAGCCATAGGCTTAAAGGCGAATGAGCGCGGTGCTTTTCGCATGACGTCTAAATTTATACTTTGTGTCCTTTTCATATTCAGCTCCTTGCTAGTAAGTCATACATGCTGCGTTTAGCAAACCTACTGCAATTGAAATTCCGCCTAATACAATACCAGCAGACACTTCATTATCGTTAATTCGTTGAACAATTTTTGGCATGAATATAAAGCGTACTATTGCAAAAGCAATAGTTTGCGCGATCAATGCCACAAAGCCCCAAACAACAAAATCAAGTAGTGATTCAGAGTTTGAAGCCGCACTTGCTAGCGCTAATGCAAAGCCAATCACAGCGCCCATAAATCCAATAGCTGCGGCGGTATTTTGCTCTTCCTTAACAAGTTTCCACTCATCATGAGGAGTGATCAGAGCATAAATAAATTTGAAGGCCAGTAATAGCAGTATTGAAACGGCAAAGTAGCTGGCAAAATCTACTAATCCTAGTAGTGAAGCTTGTATCGCTTCCATGTGTGTTGCTCCTGTGAATGGCGATTAATTGTGATTGACTAAAACTAAGTGATCGAATTTTAAAGTAACTTGGGGATCTTTGTAAATGCCTAAGATCGCCAGAGTCACTTTTGTGGGCATTATAACGAAATAACTATTGGCATAAGCCTACACGTTTTAATGTGTTAACCAATAATTTCTATATCGGCGGGCTGCAGGTCAAAACCTGTCATTTTCACTAAACAGCGATCGGCGCGGTTTTCTATAATTTTTTCTTCACCGCTGTACATAACATATTCAAAGAATTCGCTTTTAACCTCTCGCTCGTAGAGCATACTAAATTGGTCAGTTTGAGACGTGGTATTATCTTGGGCATAAGTGGTTTCTGTCATGGCGACTGGCGCGGCCAACTCACCCGTGGCGTTTTCCCATACAGGTGAAAAATGTTTTTCTTCTAATTCAATGCTCGCATAACTGATACCAGAATCTATTACTTTATCCCATTGGCTTTGAATACTGACACTTTGGGTGTCGTAAAAGTACCAAAGTTTCACATCACTAATATGATTATCTGTCATGCCTCCTTCTAACAGCACTTGAATAAAAGCATCGTCGTCGGTGTAGTAGCGCAATACGGTTGTATTCTCATCGAGTTTCACTACACCTACAGCCTGTATTAGATGGGTTGTTGCCGCACCTTCAATAATCAAATCAGGCTCAATCAATCGCAACTTTAAACTGTCTAATTCAAATGCGCCACCAATGCGTAAACCCATTATTTCAGGGGCACAGACTTTTACCTGCTCTGGATCTTTTTTAGCAAACCATTTTTTAAACATTAGTTACTCCTGATTCCAGTCTATATTGATAATACGATGTGCTGCAATATAATAGAGTGTACTGCCTGGCTCAATTGTATTTTTTAAAGGTGGGTTGAGTTCGATTGTTTCAGGGCCTGCTTTCGCAATGCCAATTAGAGTCGCCTGGTATTGGTGCTTGAATGCGTGGAATAAGCTTGCAAAATCGGTTGCTTGTTGAGCATCAAAGCTAATCGAAAACTGAGTCATGCCGCGATTGGAGTCTAGTAATTCCTGATGCAGTAGACCAGAGCCCGGATCCATGGCAGATTTAGCTAACATTTCTACGGCAACTGAAGGCATGCTTTCTACGTTGGGGCAGTGACTTTTTAATAAGCTGCCAAGTTGTTCGTCTTTAAAGTAGGCAATGATGTGAGCCTTGGGGTTCTGTTGTGAGCAAAATAAAGCGGTGGTCATCGTCATATCATCTTCAGGATTATCAATGATGATACAGCTGGCACTGGCAATAGAGGCGTTTCGCATCTCTATTTCACTGCTAAAACTACTGGTTTTAACAAAGCCAATTTTGTCAGGTAATGGGTTCTCTATATCCGCTTTAACGCACAGTGCAATAGGTTGTTGATTGTTGTTTTCTTGGATTTCTTTTAACAGCAGACGCAGTAGTTGTAAGGTTCGGTTGCCATTCCAGCCAATAATTAAAATATGATTTTCGTAATTAAGATTTTTCAAACCTAGCACTCCTTTTCGCCATCGGTTGGACACAAACGATGCGATTCGTCCTATCACAAGACCAAATAAGCTGAGTCCGAAGGGGATAACAAATAGTGCCGTTGCGTATTTGCCTTGAGTCGTTGCTGGAGAAAAATCTCCATAGCCGACCGTTGAAGCCGTAACCATTATCCAATAGATAAAGTTGGCATCACTAGTGATTTCAGTTTCACCGCAAAGCTTTAAAATGAGCCAGCTGATAATAATATAAACTGCGATGGCAACAAAGATACTTTGCCACCGCAAATCTATAAAATACTTAACGAGGATCCGACGGACCCTATCGATTGAAGTCATTCAGTTACTTTTTACCGAGAATCCTTGCAAGCTCGTCATCAGCAGAAGCGTTGCTTCCAGTAATGCCGGCACTTTTTAAGCGATTTTCTAATTCATCACCAGATTCATCAGCGGCTAATTCTGAGGCGGCTTCCATCTCTGCTTGACGCTGAGTTTGGCGGTCTTGAATACGCGAGAGAGACTCTGCTGCGGTCTTCATTTTCCCATTGGCACCTAAGTGCTTAGAAGACACTGCAACTTGCGCTTTCTGCACAGATTCAGTCGCCTTTACCATATCGACTTGCTGCTCCATGCGACGCAAGTTGTTTTTGGCTTGACTGATATTAGTGCGCAAGGTCGTTTCTGACTTAGTGAACTGATCAACATATTGTTGTTCCGATTCCATTTGACCGCGAAGGTCGACGACTTTTCTAGCACAATCTAATGCGAGTGCTTGATCACCTTTGTCACTCGCTGTCGCGGCATGATTTTCATATTCGCTGACAGAGCCTTGTAAGCTTGTGACTTTTTGCTGTGCCAGTTTACGTTTTGCCATAATTTGTGTTAATGCGTGATCGGAGCTTCTAAGCTCTTCTTTTGCTTCGCGAATTTCTTGGTCTAAAATGCGCAGTGCCTGATTATCGGCAACCGCTTCAGCCGCTTCGTTGACACCACCTTTTACAGCGCTCATTAAACTTTTCCATACACTCATTTTTGTACCCCTTTACTTTAAATAATCTTCGTAGGCATCGAGAAACGCAGCGACGTTATCAAATAATGTCTCCACTTCAATAATAATGCTCTCTTCTTTTGACTGGGATGATAACGCACCAAAAGCCATATAATAATCTTCGCCTTCTACCGTGGTTATACCTAAGGTAGTGAGCGGAAATACTTGGTGCGTTTTTAGAATCTGTTCATTTAATGCATTGGTATCGGCTACCGAACTGCTGGTAAATAAGATAGATTCAACAACAATTTGCGCTCCACTGACCGCAATGTAGGCATCTAATCCATCTTCGTTAGTAATAAACAAGCAGTCGCTTTCGCTGTGAATTGCCCAATTACTTTGCTTTGATAGTGACTCTTCGATAGTTGAAAGGTCCCAATTCATGTTTCATCTCCCAAAATTTGTCATCAACAGACTCAACGTGTGCTGACTGAACTTATAATATATAATTAATACGATCTGTAAAGTAAAAATAGCTTTTTTTTGTGATTTATTCTGTTTTTTTGTAAAATATAAGTTACAAAACTATATCTTTAATGACATTAAGGTGACTCGTTCATGTCCAATCCTACCCCAACTACCGATTATCGAGAGCTTATTAGCCGAATTATTAAGTCCGAAATGTCTAAGCGAAAAATCAGATATGAAGATTTAAGTCAGTCATTAGCTGAATTTGGTACTCACCAAACCAGTGCCAATTTAAGGAACAAGATAAATCGAGGAATAATGGGGGCTGATTTATTCATTCAATTATTACTGGTATTAAATGTTAAGCAAATTGATAGAGATTCCATTCTCGAAATTATATCTAGCCTCAATGAGCATTAGAATCTCAAAAATATACAACATTCACCGTGAAAATGCGCGGCGAAATGTGTCATATATTCAATATTGATCTTTAGAGCATTAGAAAATCACCGATCTATCAAAGGCCGAGCTTAGTTTTATAAAAAACTAGCTCAAGGAGAGTTTTTAACAGAGAGAATTGGTCAAGTTCTCATCTGTGCAAATAGCCTTAAATCAACCCTAGTAACTACTGCAGCTCGGTTTAGCTTGGTTAAAGCGGATAGTTAAAGGGGTTGTCGATGGAATCAGAAGGCAATGTGAACCACACAGGCCCTTTCTCATCCATATAAAAGTGATCCTCAAGGCGAATACCAAATTCATCGGGTATCACTAACATAGGTTCATTTGAGAAACACATGCCAGTTTCTAATAAAGTTTGCTCAGCCCTGTTCAGGTAAGGCCATTCGTGAATGTCGAGTCCTATGCCGTGTCCAGTCCTATGAGGACAACCAGGTGTTTGGTAGTCTGGTCCCATTCCTTGTGTTGCCAAGTAGGCGCGTGCGGCTATATCAACATTGGCGCACGGCGAACCAATGACTGCGGCTTCGAAAGCCGCCTGTTGAGCCTCTTTCTCTATAATCCACAATGCTCTTTGACGATGATTAGGCTCACCAAAAACATAGCTTCGAGTAATGTCAGAAATATAGTTTTCTAGCATACAACCCGTATCAATTAACACCATGTCGTTTGATTTTAGCGCATGAGGGCACTTAACACCGTGGGGGAAAGAAGAATCTACCCCAAACAGTACAATGCAAAAATAGGAGCCTTTTGCCGCGCCCATTTTACGGTGGGCATCGTCGATAAATTGGCTCACTTCTTGAGTGCTAATGCCGGGTCTTAAGATACGTGCAGCGGCTTGTTGTACCTTCAAGGTAATATCTTTTGCTCTTTGCATAAGGGCAATTTCTGTGACAGATTTAATTGAGCGGCAAACTGCCGTAATGCTTTTAGCACTAACTAATGAATAATTTTGCGAGGCCAATTGAATGCCGTTAGTAATAAAGAAAGGTGTCGCTTCATCGATACCTATATTGCCTTGCTTAATGCCTAAAGAAGCTAATGTTTCGCAAAAAAGTGCGTAGGGGTTTTGATGTTCTTGCCAAGGTGCTATCTCTCCTGGTATTCCCATAAATTGCAGAATAGTCCCCTGCTCGAAATACGGCGCTATATACACAGGTTTTCCTTTTGCCGGTAAAATAGCACCTACCATACGTTCACTGGGGTGCCATTTGGTGCCGGTAAAGTAAAAGAGGTTAGTGCCCGCATTTAAATAAATAGCCGACAGGTCGTTCTGTTGCATTAGCAACTGGGCTTTGGCCATTCGATTGGCAAACTCTGCATTGTCGATAGGTTGAATATCATCACAAAGGTTAGTCATTTTAGCCAGTTCATTTTTGGCGTCAGAGCCGCCAACACCTATAGTCATAAATTGTCTCGCGTATAGTTAGGTATCTTTTAGAATAGAAAAATTAATCTCTAGGAAGCTGTCTGACTCAACGCTAATCTACGGCGAAAAATTAGAATTTGGCCATATTCCCAGCTCTTTTTGGTGTAATAGCCGTCTGTTAGCCTCAAAAGACCCAGAAGTCTATCTTAAATCTATTTTTTCTCGCCACGATCCGTCAAATTTTACAAGCTCCTAATTAGAAGCATCTTATCATTGCGCATAGTGCTTTTATATAGATATTACAATGCGGATTTGGGTTCGACAGAGAAACTCAAAAGATACAGCTAAGCGTAAACAGCAAACCAAGATTAGGCAGACTCCTTATAATGTAAGTCTAGCGAACAACCGCAGGGTTAACGACCTTTGTCAGAACACATAAAGCACTCGCTATTCACTTCGTGTTCTTACGCGGATTTAACCGCTTAGTTGTCCACAGATGACAACTGGGGTTTATTTACTACCTCCTTACACCGTGAGAAGCCTTTGTAGGAGGGAGTTAAAGCAGGTGATACAAGGAAAAAAATCAAGTGAAAAACTGTTGTTGATATTGATAAATGCGGATTCTTAATTTGTCTCTCGCGCCTTATTGCTCAGGGCGGTAATAGTACCAAGGTCTCTGGGAGTATGTCTTCTTTAGTCATGAAAGTTAGCCGTTTTGGTGTCGCGCATAATGTTAAGTCTCTAATGAGTTAGAGGTAGGCTATCAGGCTTCTATGTATACGATTTTTCGCATTAAATTATTATTTTAAGAAGTTTTGAATATAAGCGTTATTTAAAGCCTGTAATCTACAACCCGTTGTTGTTTTTAAGTAAAAGGATCTGATGCAAGAGATGGTCGTTTTTATTTTAAATAAAACAAAGTCTTGATATTAAAAAATATAAATATCAATGTGTTAGTTTTTTATTGGTTCGAACGCAGCGTTTTTCTAGTTGTGCTATAAAACGCATAATATTGTTTTTATGAAATCATCTAGACCATCACGGGTCATTTTATTAAGGATAGAGCAGCGCTTTAAAGTTGTCACAATTAACATATTGGATTTCTTGTCCTTGACACAAAAATATTCTCATGCAAAATGTCGGCTAGCTTAGAAAATATTAAACCCTTAAATCACCACAATTATATGACTAGCTGCACTGATTTTTTCCCTACGAATTAGGTCGTTAGTCTACTATGAGGATTAGTCATGAAAAAGAGTATTATAGCTGCTGCAGTCTTAGCAGGTGGTATAATGATGTCTGGCCAGGCAATGGCTGCCAAGACACTTGTATATTGTTCAGAAGGTAGCCCTGAAGGCTTTGATGCAGCATTATTTACATCAGGCACTACATTTGACGCATCAGCTAACACTATGTTTGACGGTCTTGTAAATTTCAAAACAGGTACCACTGAAGTGGTTCCAGGTGTTGCTGAAAGCTGGTCTGTTTCTGACGATGGCAAAGAACTTACGTTTAAATTACGTTCTGGTGTAAAATTTCATACGACCAAGAACTTCACACCTACTCGTGACCTGAATGCTGATGATGTTGTGTTCTCATTCATGCGTCAAATGGATAAAGAAAACCCTTATTTTAAATTGGCCAATGGTAAATTCCCATACTTCAATGGTATGGATATGGCCAACTTGATTAAAGAGATTGTCAAAGTTGATGATCTAACCGTCAAATTTGTACTTGATCACCCAGAGGCACCAATCGTAAGCAACATGGCGATGGCTTTTGCTTCAATTCAGTCTGCTGAATATGCAGACCAGTTGAGCAAGGCGGGTAGAGAAGGCGATCTAAACCAGAAGCCAGTTGGCACTGGACCATTCACCTTTGTCGGCTATAAAAAAGATTCAGTGATTCGCTTTGCAAAGAATAATGAGTACTGGGGTGAGCAAGCTAAAATTGATAATTTAGTTTTCTCAATCACAACCGATGCGTCGGTTCGCTACCAAAAAATGAAAGCGGGCGAATGTCATGCCATGCCTTATCCTAATCCAGCTGATGTTGCAGAAATAAGAAAAGCTGAGGGCATCACTTTGATGCAACAGGAAGGTTTAAACGTTGGTTATTTGGCTTACAATACTGAGAAAGAAGCTTTTAAAGACGTACGTGTACGTAAAGCACTAAACTATGCGATAAATAAAAATGCGATTAAAGAAGTCGTCTTTAACGGTGAAGCAACGGTCGCTAAAAACCCTATTCCGCCAACTATCTGGTCATATGATAATTCTACAGTTGATGACTCATACGACGTAGAAAAAGCTAAAGCGCTATTGAAAGAAGCGGGCGTATCAGGTTTTAAAACCAACATTTGGGCGATGCCAGTACAACGTCCTTATAACCCAGACGCTAAGAAAATGGCTGAACTTATTCAATCTGACTGGGCAGCAGTTGGTGTAGAAGCTGAAATCGTTTCATTCGAATGGGGTGAGTACCTCAAGCGCTCAAAAGCAGGTGAGCATGATACTGTGCTACTAGGTTGGACGGGTGATAATGGTGACCCAGATAACTTCCTTCGCGTATTGCTCGGTTGTGTTGCCAAGAAAACCGGTGGTAACCGTGCTCGCTGGTGTAATGAAGCTTTTGAAGCTCAATTGCAAGCGGCCTTATTATCTACTGACCAAGCGGTTCGTACTAAAGCATATGAAAAAGCGCAGCAGATATTTAAGCAAGAAGCGCCTTGGGCAACGATTGCTCACAGTACTGTCTTCATGCCAATCAGCAACAAAGTAACAGGTTACAAGATAGACCCTCTCGGTGGACATTTTTTCCACAATGTTGATTTAAAATAATCATATTTTGATCAAACAACAAACCGGCTCTAGGCCGGTTTGTTTGTATTTATAGAATCAAATCTTCCTACAGGACAAAAAAATGTTCAGTTTTCTATTCCGTCGTATGTTGGTGTTAATTCCTACGTACATAGGTATAACCTTAACCGCATTTGCCTTTATTCATGTTATTCCAGGCGACCCAATTCTAGTGATGGCAGGCGAGCGCGGATTGCCCCCTGAGAAGTATGCCGAGCTGATGCATGCTTTTGGCTTTGATCAGCCTCTTTGGAAGCAATATTTAGATTATGTTGTACAATTGCTGCATGGTGATTTTGGCGTGTCTTTTGTCACTGGGCGACCTGTACTTGATGAATTCTTTGAACTATTCCCAGCGACGATGGAATTGGCTTTTTTTGCGCTTTTTTTTGCGCTTTTAATTGGTATTCCCGCCGGGATAATGGCGGCTGCTAAGCGCGGTACTGTATACGATCACACGCTTATGACAATTTCATTAACCGGATTCTCAATGCCCTTGTTTTGGTGGGCACTGTTATTGATTGTATTCTTTTCTGGCTATTTAGGTTGGACGCCTGTCTCTGGGCGCATTTCGGCAATGTTCTTCTTCGATACTCCCACAGGCTTCATGCTGATTGATAGTTTGCTGTCTGATGAAGAGGGTGCATTTAAATCAGCAGTGATGCATTTGATATTACCCGCGGTCGCATTGGGTACTATTCCCATGGCAACTTTTGCACGTCAAAGTCGTTCTGCAATGTTAGAAACAATGAGTGAGGATTTTATTAAAACCGCCAGAGCTAAGGGCTTAAGTCCTTTACGAGTGACGATAGTTCACGGTTTTAGAAATGCACTTATCCCGATCGTTACTGTAATAGGCCTCTCGGTGGGTGTTCTTTTAGGGGGCGCTATTTTGACTGAAACTATTTTCTCTTGGCCGGGAATTGGTAAGTGGATGGTTGATAGTATCTTTAGACGCGATTATCCGGTTGTACAAGGCGGACTCATTCTTATTGCCACTATTGTGATTATAGTTAACTTAACGGTTGATGTTTTGTACGGCATTATCGATCCACGTATTCGTAAGAAAGGACATTAAGCATGAGTGTTGAATCATCTGCAGCTAACTCGCAAAAATCAGCATTAATGGCTGTTTTATCGAGTTTTTGGTTTGAATTTAGACAAAATAAAGGTGCACTATACGGCCTTATTTTCATTACGATCTTAGCGTTTATTGCGGTTTTTGCGGATTTAATTACGCCACATGATCCTATCGAGCAATATCGACAAATGTTAAAAATGCCGCCGATCTGGGTAGAGGGTGGTTCATGGACACATATATTTGGCACTGATGCGTTAGGGCGTGATCAACTATCGAGGATGATTTACGGTTCACGTTACTCATTTTATATTGGTTTTATCGTCATTTTTTTCTGTTTGACCATAGGTATTGTGCTGGGTCTTCTAGCGGCCTTTAACAAAGGCTTAGTCGATAACTTGATCATGCGGTTGATGGATATTATTTTAGCCTTTCCAAGCTTGCTGATGGCGCTGGCGCTGGTAGCTATATTAGGTCCTTCCCTAGAAAATGCTATGATCGCTATTGCCGTAGTGTTTATTCCGCATTTTGTGCGTTTAACCCGCGCCCAAGCATTGTCTGAATTGGGAAAAGACTACGTTTCTTCCAGTAAGACAATGGGCGCATCAACCTTTAGGATTATGTTTATAAACGTATTGCCTAACTGCATGGCACCGCTGATTGTTCAAGCGACAATGAGCTTCTCTTCAGCTATTTTAGATGCGGCGGCACTAGGGTTTCTCGGCATGGGAGCTCAGCCCCCCACACCTGAATGGGGAACAATGCTTGCTGATAGTCGACAATACATCTTATCTGACCCTTGGATGATGGGTGTGCCGGGCCTGGCTATCTTGTTTACGGTTTTGTCGATCAACTTAATTGGCGATGGCTTGCGCGATGCACTTGATCCAAAAATGAAAACGTCTAAGACTTAAGGAGGCAGTTATGAGTGATACTCAGTTAAATAGCGAAGCAATTTTATCGATCAAAAATTTAAATGTGTCCCTGCCCAGTCGGGCGGATAGACCTTTTGCAGTAGAGAATGTCAGCTTTGATGTGTTTCCAGGTGAGATACTATGCATCGTTGGAGAATCTGGCTCTGGTAAGTCGATGTCGTCTAATGCGGTGATGGGACTTTTACCTAAGCCTCACGTAAAAGTGGCCAGCGGTGAAATTATTTTTGAAGGCCGAGATTTAGTTAATATCAGCGATAATGAAATGCAATCTATTCGCGGCAGTAAGATCGGCATGATATTCCAAGAGCCAATGACAGCGTTAAATCCCGTCATGAAGGTCTCTAAGCAATTGGAAGAAGTGTTTAAGTCTCATCACTTGAAGCTTTCTAGAAAAGAAGTGAAAAGTAAAATAATAGAAATGCTCGATGATGTCGGGTTGCCAGACCCGCAAATTATTGGTAATAGCTACCCGTTTGAACTCTCTGGTGGCCAGCGACAAAGAGTCATGATTGCAATGGCGCTAGCTCTGCAACCTAAAGTCTTGATTGCCGATGAGCCGACGACGGCTTTAGATGTAACCACCCAAGCTCAGATTCTCAAGCTGGTGGGTGAATTGCAGCAAAGCCGCGATATGGGAGTTATCTTTATTACCCATGACTTCGGTGTAGTTGCCGAGATAGCGGATCGCGTGATTGTAATGAAGTTGGGCAAAATCGTTGAACAAGGTTCCGCTGAAGAAGTGCTTAATCGACCACAACATGCCTACACAAAAAAGCTGATTTCGACTGTTCCTAACTTAGGTGCTGTCAAAAAAGCCGCAGTGACTTCTGATGTTGTTGTTTCGGTTAAGAATTTGTACAAAACTTACGGTTCAGATCAAAAAGATATTTTTGGCAAAATGGGGCGTATAGTGCACGCGTCTAAAGATATTAATTTTGACATTCGAAAAGGTGAAACGTTAGGTTTGGTTGGCGAGTCGGGTTCCGGTAAGTCTACGGTGGGGCGCTGTATTATTCGTTTACATGAGTCTAATAGTGGTGTCATTGAGTTTCAGGGAAAAGATATCCTTAAACTGAGTCATTCACAAATGATGCCTGTGCGTCAGCATATCCAAATGATTTTCCAAGATCCCTATGCATCCCTTAACCCAAGGCGCAAAGTGGGTGACATAATCACCGAAGGTCCAACTATCCACGGGGTTCCCAAAGCAGAATCTTGGAAGAAAGCCGAAGAATTATTAGAGATAGTGGGCTTAGATAAATACGCACTCAAACGTTATCCTCATGAGTTCTCAGGCGGCCAGCGACAGCGCATTGGTATTGCCAGAGCACTGGCAATGTCTCCTAAGTTATTGATTGCAGATGAGGCCGTATCGGCCTTAGATGTTTCAGTGCAAGCTCAAGTGCTAGAGTTACTGGATGAGATAAAAGTCAAGATGGATTTAGCCATGTTGTTTGTTACTCACGATTTAAGGGTAGCGGCACAAGTGTGTGACAATATTGCGGTAATGAAACTTGGTGAGATTGTTGAGTATGGACCAACCTACGACGTGTTCCATAACCCTCAACACGAGTATACTAAGAGCTTGTTAGAGGCGGTGCCTGGCAAAGCTTGGGTCGTGCCAGATCTGAGTGAGGTTTAAACGTCATTAATAAAGCTAACCCGGCTAAAGCCGGGGTTTTTATGGCGTTTTAACTATTCCTAACAGTGACTTTGAGTATCCGGTTATAGAATGACACAAAGTGTGTTCATGATTTTTTGTTTAGGTAGTTGTGCCTAGTAATTGAAAAAAATGGAAGTTCTGATGCATAGGCGATTATACTGCCATCACGGGTCAGACCTGCTCGCTCTAAAGATTTGATAGAAGCAATGTTTTCACTGTCAACCACTGCAGTGATTTGGTCTAAGTCTAAATCATTAAAAGCGTAGTCTATTAGACGTCGGCTAACTTCAGCGGCAATCTTGTTCCCCCAGAAATCAGGTTTAATCCAGTAGCCTGTTTCTATATAGCCTGTCTCTCTGTCGGTGGGCATAGGCTTCAATAAGCACATGCCCATGCACACTTGCTCGCTATCGTAAATTAACCAATAGCCTAGACCATAAGTGTTGTTTAGCTGATGGCATCGTTCCAGGCCAGCGAGCGCTTCCTCGTCTGTAAAGGCTTTGCCTGTAATATAACGCTGTACTCTCTCATCTTGCATCATCTCAATTAAATGCCCATTGCACTGCTGGCTATTCGAAACCGGTATCAATGTAAACCTAGGACTGGCTAACGAGGGGTTTAGTTGCATGATTTACCTTTAATATTTAGTTGTAAGGAGAGAGCCTGCGTTTAATTAGACTCTTAGAGACGTTTATTTATCAACAAGTTGAACTCTATTAAGATTTAGCAGCCTGTTGACTTAACGCGAACCTCCTGCGAAAGATCAGAATTAGACCATATTCCGTGCATTTGCTCGTTTAAAGAGCACGCTATTAGCCCCCAAAAGACCAAGAAACCTGTCTCAAATCTACTCTTTCTCACCACGATCGGCCAGGTCCGAATCGATTCTAGGCAAGTTATAAATCTTAGCGGTATTTATTGATTTTGGCTAATGTTAAACTAAGGCGTGTTATATATTCTAAATATAGGAGAGCTTTCTATTGGTTTCAATAAAGCGGCTACTATTGTCTGCCGCCGGTATTATTTTTTTAGTGACGGGTATAATTGGCATTTTTTTGCCGATATTACCGACAACGCCTTTTGTGTTGCTGGCCGTTGCCTGTTTTGCTCGCTCTTCAGATAAATTGCATCAAAAACTAGTAAATCACCGTCATTTTGGGCCTATGATTAGCGATTGGCAGCAGCACAGATGTATCCCAAAAAAAATAAAATATAGGGCTAGCTGTTTCATTATCCTCAGTTTTTCACTCTCCATCTATACTTTAGACAGTAGCTATTTGAAAATTATGTTGTTAGTTATGATGTGTTGTCTGCTGTTGTTTATTTGGCGAACAAACGGTGAAAAGTCTGTTAGAAAAATCTAAGTAATTGATTTATATATCTAAGAAACAATAATGGGTATTATATTAAAAAGTTGCCCGTTTTTTTGCTTTTTATAATTCATCAGATGGATGGTGAATTTAAAAAATCAACCTAAGAGGACTAGATAATACTAGGTTAAAATATTCTAAAGCAACCTTTAAACAGGCGCACAAACTAATCAACAACTGAGGCAGTCTTTTGTACGCCTTGGTTATAATTATCCCGAACATCCAAAAAATCTTAAGCGGATCATTAAGCTAAAAATCGGTTGGGTTGAAAGCATAGATCTACTTAGATCTTATGTCTGTTAACAGGTTGAATAAATTTTTTCCCTGCCAGTGTTGCGCGTTATAGGTTTCCATTAGCTCTTGCATTTCTAAGAGCAGAACATTCAAGCTTGGATCGTTTGCTGCGGCGGCGACATCGTTGATTTCATTTAGTTGTTGCTCGTACCAAAAATGATTCGCCCATTCCAGTAATCGTCTCTGAGCGGCTATTAAATCATTCTTTAAACAGGCTCTGCCTAATTGTTGGAAAGTGTTAAGCTCAGCTTTTGCGCTGAAGTTGGCCTTGGCCTTGGCGTGAGTTAAAATAGTCTCGTTGGAGTCAACGAAGGTGCTTTCATCTTTAGCAGATATCGAGGTGACTGTTGTGAAGCCCTCTTGTTGTTGGTCTTGAATACGTTTCATTTTACGGATATTAAATACCCAGCCCAAGGTAGTTAGTAATACAAAGCCAATCAATAACCAAACTAGCCAAGAACTGTTCGTTTCAATGATAGTGATAGGTGTGCTTTTTTCATCGACACTGATATTTTGCGCTATTTCTCGCTCTATTGAGGACTCTCCATTTTCACCCGCTAATACTTGAAGCATTTGTTTGTTTATCTGGCTTATCTGTTGATTGTCTTTAGTGGTATCCCACCAGTGAATTTTAATGTCCGGGAAAGTTACTTCTCCTCTCTCCAGCAGTTGTATTTGTTGTTGTTCTACACGGGTTCCTTGAATCCCCTGTTTGTTGATTTTGTCAGTTAAAGATACATCAGTATTTAGGATATCCACGATCTCAGGAGCATTGGTAATGATATCGGGTAAATCTTTGGCGGCAATACCTTGAGCGGTCAGCGTAATTTGGCGAGTTATAATGTCGCCGACTCTCAATGGAGAAGGCTTTTGCCAGGTTTCATCAATAGTGACATTTGTTGCAGGAAGCCAATATTTTGCATTTTCAAAGTCTTGTCTAGCACGTACATTAATCTCTAAATTATTTGCTCTTATTTGTACTTTTGGGCCGTCTTGTTGAGCGCCATTAAAAACCGGCCCTTCAATGATAAACCTGCCCATTTCTCTTGGGTAAATGGCATAACGCTGTTCTATGACGTTGTATTGCTTACCACGAATTTCAACTTGTTGAATGGCTGTTTGATCTAAAAGTTGAATATCCGCTTTATTGATTTTTGGAGTACTTATCTCATATTGATTATTTAAAGGCCGGTCTGAGTATATGTTTAAGTTATATAAAAAAAGTGCATTCTCGTAATTATCATCACTATTGAGTTGGGCATCTAAAATAATAGGCAGATCAGATACAGGCAAAAACCGACTGCGATCAGTGCTTTTTACGAAAATACTGAAGGCTTCGCTCGAATCTTGGTTATATTCCAAGCTAGGTATCTGAAGTTGACCTGAAATTCTTGCTCTGAGAATCACATCCCATCTGACAATACTGCTGCGCTTTCCCTCCGCATAGCTGTTAATGGTCATTTTCTTTTGGTCAATGATTAAAAATTGTCGTTGTAGTGACCTTAAATCGAGCCCAATATCCAAAGGTTTTGTTGTTTCAACTTTTAATATGATGTTGTCCCTTGGGGAGAACTGATTGCGGTTAGCGCTGACGGTGAGTTGAGCGCTCAATGTCTGTGAGAAATTTACAAGTATCAACATACCGACTAATGTTCTAAAAAAAAGCTGCGTCATGATTAAGTTCACATTAAGAGTCAAAATAGTTGGCTGACTAAGGGTAATATGTTAATAATTATCATTGATGACAAAGGATAGTGCAATCATCAATGATAATTATTAAAATATTGATATAAAGAAAAAATGATACAGGAATGGCGAGCAGTACTAGACTATACTGACTCTACTTTAAAATCCATTATAAAAAAACCAAAGGATTCGCAGACGATGGCAACCGAAACAGGAACAATCAAGTCTTCACTGCTCAAAGAATTAAATGAAGAGTTAGACAGCAAACTGAAGGCTTCCAAATCCAGTGCTGTTAAACAGTTTGCTTTTGCATATTATGCTGCAGTTTCAGAGTCAGATATGGAGGCATGGCGCTTAGATGATCTGTATGGTGCGACGTTAGAAAGCTGGCACTTTATTCAAAATCACCAGAGAGATATACCTTCGGTTCGAGTATTTAATCCCCGGTTTGAAGAAAGTGGATGGCAATCTACGCATACCTTCATCGAAATACTGCAAACGGATAAACCGTTCTTAGTCGACTCTTTAAGAATGGAGTTAAATCGCAGAAATTTAACTATTCACGCGATAAATAATACAGTTATAACCACTGAACGAGATTCTTCTGGGAAACTCAAACAGTTAATTGACGCCAATTCTAATGCTGTAAATCCTCAGCGGGAATCGTTAATATCTGTTGAGATAGACCGACACTCGAATAAAGCCCAGTTAGAAGATATACAACAAACCTTGACTGATATTCTCAACGAAGTGATTTCGGTTGTTGATGATTTCCCAGCGATGGTGAAACATTGCGAAGCAGCGATGAAAAGCTTTGAGGGTAAAATTGACAAAGTCTCTAAGGAAGATGTAAAAGAGACTAAAGAGTTTTTGATTTGGTTGAAAGATCACTTCACTTTCTTAGGTTACGACGAATACAAAGTTATCAAAAAAGGCGGTACTACCGCCTTAGTTGCTGTTGAGCATAGCCAGTTAGGTTTGCTTAAAAAAGATGATAATGCGTTTTCCCAATCTCAGTTGTTTCATGATATTTCTGAAGATGTAGCTACTGATGAAACCGATATTGTTACTTTTTCCAAGGCAATGGATAAGTCACGGATTCATCGTCCATCACACCCTGATTACATCAGTATCAAACAGTTTGATACTGGTGGGAAATGGGTCGGCGAGATTCGATTCTTAGGCCAATATACTTCTACTGTGTACAATAAAAGCTCAACCCTTATACCTATAGTTCGGTGCAAAGTTCAGGCAGTAATGGAGCGCTCAGCGTTACCTTATGGCGGCCATAATTGGAAAGAGTTACTCCAAATATTAGAAATACATCCGCGTGATGAATTATTCCTAACTCGCACTGATGAACTATTTGAAATGGCTATCGGTATTTTACAAATACATGAACGTCGTCAAATACGGGTCTTTATTCGAAAAGACCGCAGCGACCATTTTTTCTCTTGTCTGGTCTATGTGCCGCGCGATATTTACAGTACTGGATTTAGAGTTAAAGTTGAAAATATACTGAAAGAGTCTTTAGGTTGTGATCAGTCTGATTTTCATACCTATTTCTCTGAGTCTATCCTGGCGCGAACACAATTCACTTTGCGTAATTCTAAAGGGAATGTGGCCTCCAAAACTGATTTGAAATCTATTGAACATTTAGTGCGTCAGGCGTCACGCAGTTGGCAGGATGAATTACGTATCGCCCTCATTGAAAAAATGGGTGAGGAGAAAGGTTTAAATGAATACAACGCTGTCGGTGTGAACTTCCCCGCAGGCTATAGCGATATGTTTACTCCGCGCACCGGTGTCGCTGATATTGGTTATATGTCAAAATTGACTAAAGAAGTGCCATTATCCCTAAGCTTTTACCGCCAGTTAGAAAATGAAGGTAATGAATTAAACCTTACCTTGTATAACCTGGATGTACCTATGCCGTTATCTGATGTGCTGCCTGTGCTAGAGCATTTAGGTTTACGGGTAATCGATGAACATCCATATCAAATTAAAACGGGTGAAAATGTCGCTTGGTTACATGATTTTCATCTGGTCTACACAGGCCCTGATAAAATAGTAGTCAAAGACCATCGGACCTCTTTCCAAGAGGCCTTTTTGGCTATCTGGAATAAACGCGCCACTTCTGATAACTTTAATAGACTTGTGTTAGGCGCTAAGCTCGATTGGCGTGATGTGGTGCTTTTACGGGCCTATGCGGCGTATATGAAACAAATCCGCTTTCCTATTAGTACCGATGCGATTATTGCTACTTTGAATCAATACACCGCTATAGCCGAGCAGTTGGTGGATTTGTTTCATGCATACTTTGACCCTAAAAGTACCTCCGATAAAAAAGCAGACAAAATTGAAGCTCAATTGCTAGCCAGTTTTGACGGCGTGGTCAGTTTAACCGACGATCGGGTGTTGCGTCAGTATCTAGCACTCATCAAAGGAACAGTGCGGACTAACTTCTTCCAGAAAGACCTTAAAGGTGGCAGCAAAAGCTATATTAGCTTTAAATTAACCCCCCAAGATATTCCGGGAATACCGCTGCCAGCACCCCTATTTGAAATTTTTGTATTCTCTCCCCGGGTACAAGGGGTTCATCTACGTGGCGGAAAAGTCGCTCGTGGTGGTTTGCGTTGGTCGGATCGTGCAGAAGATTTCCGTACAGAAGTATTAGGTCTAGTCAAAGCTCAGCAAGTTAAAAATGCGGTCATAGTGCCCGTTGGTGCCAAAGGCGGTTTTGTTCCTCAGTACTTAAATGATTCAATGTCTCGTGAGGAATTTTTAGCCGAAGGTATCGCCTGTTATAAAGTCTTCATCCGTGCATTGTTAGATATCACGGATAACCTAGTAGAAGGCGCTGTTGCCCCCCCTGTGGATGTTGTTAGACGCGATGAAGATGATCCTTATTTAGTAGTGGCCGCGGATAAAGGCACTGCCACTTTCTCAGACATAGCCAATGGCATCTCCGATGACTATGGTTTTTGGATGGGAGATGCGTTCGCCTCAGGCGGCAGTGTTGGCTACGATCACAAAGGCATGGGTATCACTGCAAAAGGCGCTTGGGTGTCGGTTGAAAGACATTTTCGTGAAATGGGTATCAATACAGCCAAAGATGAATTTACAGTCATTGGTATAGGCGATATGGCGGGTGATGTCTTCGGCAATGGCATGTTGTTGTCAGACAAAATCTGCATGTTAAGCGCTTTCAACCATATGCATATTTTTATCGATCCTAAACCTGATGCCGCTAAGACATTTATAGAGCGACAGCGTTTGTTTGATTTACCGCGCTCAAGTTGGGAAGATTACGACAAGACCTTGATCTCTAAAGGCGGTGGCTTATTCGAACGCAGCGCGAAATCGATCAAGTTAACCCCGGAAATTAAAGCGATGCTCGGAGTTAAGAACGCTAGCATGACACCGACAGAATTAATCAATGCGCTTTTGAAAGCTGAAATTGATTTACTCTGGAATGGTGGCATAGGCACTTACATCAAAGCCTCTAGTGAAACTCATGAAGAAGTGGGCGATAAGGCTAACGATGTATTACGAGTTAACGGTAATGAATTGCGCTGTAAAGTGATCGGTGAGGGGGGAAATTTAGGTACCACGCAGTTAGGCCGTGTTGAATACTGCTTAAATGGCGGTCGTTCAAATACTGACTTTATTGATAACGCCGCCGGCGTCGATTGTTCTGACCATGAAGTCAATATCAAAATTTTGCTGAAAGGTATTATTGATGATGGTGACCTTACACAAAAGCAACGCAATAATTTGTTAGCCTCAATGACAGATGAAGTTTCTGATTTGGTGTTGTCGAATAATTATCGCCAAGTGCAAGCGATTAGTTTGGCTGAACGTCAAGCGGTTAAGTCTATGGGTGAATACCGTCGATTCACTAATAGCTTAGAATCTCAAGGCAAGCTTAATCGGTCTTTAGAGTTTTTACCTTCTGATGCAGTGATGGCTGAGCGCGCTATTAGTGGTGCGGGTCTAACGCGACCTGAACTATCGGTCCTTATTTCTTATGCTAAAGCGGATTTGAAAGAGTCTCTTCTACTGACATCTGTACCGGATGATCCGTATGTGTCTCGTGAGCTGACGACGTCTTTCCCTGTGGAATTAGAGAAGCGATACGCTACTCAAATGAAACAGCACCGATTAAACCGTGAACTGGTTGCTACCCAAGTTGCCAATCATATTGTCAATTTTATGGGCATCAATTTTGTTGATCGCTTAGTCGGTTCTACTGGAGCGAATGTAGGTGTTATAGCTAAGGCTTACATACTAGTACGCGACATTTTTAAAGTGACTGATACTTGGACTAAAATCGAGCAGATGGACTACAGTATAGACTCTGAAGTGCAGTTTGATTTAATGCAAGAATTACAACACTTAACGCGCAGAGCCACGAGATGGTTTGTGCGAAACCGTGTGGCCGGTCTAGATTGTCAGCTTGAACTTGATCAATTCTCTAAACTTATTATTGCGGCTGAAAAAGGCATGGATAAGTTCCTACTTGGAGAACCACTAGAGCGCTGGAAGCAAACATTTGCTAAATACACTGCATTAGGCGTGAGCGAAGATATTGCATCGAGTATTGCTAATACACGGGGCCTATACTCAGTGCTGGCAATTGGTGAAATTGGTAAATCTACCAAAGTACCGGTTGAAAAAGTCGCCAGAGCCTATTTCAAAATCAGCAACAAACTACAATTGGCTTGGTTTGCACAGCAGCTAAATGCCTTGTCGGTTAATAGCCATTGGCAGGGACTGGCTCGAGAGGCGTTCCGTGATGATCTAGAATGGCAACATGGTTTGGTGCTTAAGTCGGTACTGCAAGGCTTTAAAAAGACTGATGATATTAAACAAGTCGTCGAGCAGTGGATGGATGAACATCAATCACTGACAGTTCGTTGGATTAATGTATTAGACGAGTTGCGTAGTGCAGAGAAGCAAGATTACGCCATGTATATCGTGGCAGGTAAAGAACTTGTGGATCTCGCTAAAAACACCAGCGAAATGCATTAGCATTTCAAACGCTAATATGTCATTAATTGAGTTCTTTGCCTGAAATAGTGGTCAGAACTGATACAAAACCCGCCTAGCGCGGGTTTTTTGTTGGCTTTTAAAACGCGGTTAATAACTTGCGAATCAATAGATTCAATAGTCTTAGAGCTTATTGGGCTTGGTCGATGGTCCGAGGAAAAGTAGATTCGAGACAGAATTCTTGATCTTTTGCGGCTGATAGCGGGCTATTTAACGAGAAAGCGCTGGGAATATTAGTCAAATTCTGATTTTCCGCTGTAAATTATTGTTGTATCCTGAAAAGATAAAAAACATAGTACCTGAAAGTTAACTAAGGTATAATGCCGCGCCTTAGAACAGCCGTTGCTATCCAATTTTCCCCAGTCAATTAAGAGTATTCCTATGAGTTTTGCCGATCTCGGCCTTTGTGAACCAATTTTAAAAGCCGTTGCCGAGAAAGGTTACGACATTCCATCTCCGATTCAAGCTGAGGCGATTCCCGCGGTTTTAAAAAATCTCGATGTGATGGCAGCCGCTCAAACCGGCACAGGCAAAACCGCAGGGTTTACTTTACCCATACTGCATAAATTGTCAAAAGGGAATAAGGCACAGGCCAATTCAGTCAGGGCATTAATCTTAACCCCGACACGTGAGTTAGCGGCTCAAGTGGCAGACAATGTAGAGACTTACTCTAAATACTTGCCGTTGAAATCGACAGTGGTTTTTGGTGGTGTAAAAATCAATCCCCAAATGCAAAAGCTTCGACAGGGCGTTGACGTACTAGTGGCTACACCTGGTAGGCTGTTAGATTTATATAGTCAAAATGCGTTGAAATTCAATCAGCTTGAAGTGTTGGTGCTCGATGAAGCTGACCGCATGTTAGATATGGGCTTTATCCACGATATCAAAAAAATTCTCGCCGTGTTACCTGCCAAAAGACAAAATTTGATGTTTTCAGCGACATTCTCTGATGATATCCGTGTTTTAGCTAAAAAACTGGTTAACAATCCTGTTGAGATTTCTGTAGCCGCACCGAATTCTGCTGTACGAAGTGTGCAGCAATCGCTCTATGCGGTGGATAAGAATCAAAAGTCAGCATTGCTAATCCATTTAATAAAAGATAATAATTGGTTTCAAGTGTTGGTCTTTACGCGAACTAAACACGGTGCGAATAAACTATGCAAACAACTTGAAGCGGCCAACATAAATGCGGCGGCGATTCACGGCAATAAGAGTCAAGGTGCAAGAACTAAGGCATTAGCTGGATTTAAAGACAGTAGCATTCAAGTCTTAGTCGCCACCGATATAGCCGCACGCGGCATTGATATTGATCAATTGCCACAAGTAGTTAATTTTGATCTGCCCAATGTCCCTGAAGACTATGTTCACCGTATTGGTCGTACTGGCCGTGCAGGTGCGGAAGGAAACGCCATTTCCCTGGTATCAAATGATGAATTTAAACAATTAAAAGATATTGAACGACTCATCAAAGAAGTGGTTCCACGTCGAGAAGTTCCAGGCTTTACGCCGGTCAATAAACTGGGGACTACCACCTTAGATACAAGACCTTTCAAGGCCAAAGGAGTGAAGAAGAACAAAGTTGAGCATAAAGACGGACAGCGCAGCGGTGAGAATGTCCGCGGTCATAAACCTGTGTCTAAAAACATAAGACACCGCGCTAATACTGGCGCAAGCACCTCCAATAATCGCTCTAGCGCAACTACATCCAGCTAAAAATTAGCGCTAGGGGATCCTTTACACAAAGTAGACTAACATCAATGTGTAAAGGATATTAATAGTCATTGTGTGACATTGCCCACTAGATTAATCACAGAATTATCTCTTGGTTTATTTTCCAAGCATTGCATTTTCTTTTGAAAATTGGTCAATAACTTCTGGACGGTTCATGAAGTGAGTTGCAAAAGTGGCAAGTGAGGGCCAGCGCGTGGCATCAAGATCAAAGTTGGCGTGCATAAGGCTCATCATATGACTGCCAATAGCTAAATCAGCCACCGAAAAATGATTGCCAACAAAGTAGTCTTTGCCTGCCAGCTGTTGCTCTAAATAATCCAGTGGTTGTGGAATAAGGTTAGTGATTAAATCGTTGACACGCTCTTCATCTGTTGCTTTTTGAAAAAATGTCGGTCCCAGTATTCGTTGAAAATAGAGTGCAGAGGTCACTTCTGAAAGTTTAGTATCGCTGTATACTTCAAACCATAGAGCGCGCGCAAAATCCTCTGGGTTTCCAGGGTATAAAGGGTTGTCGCTATTGGTACGTTCTAAATAGGCGATAATCACTGACGAATCAGAAAACCCCAACTCATCATTAACTCTATAACCGGGTATTTTACCCATCGGAGAGGCTGCGCGAAATTCTGGATCATCATTACCTGGTGGCATAGGGATTAGGTCAAAACTAATCCCTTTAATAGCGTGAGCCAGCATTGTTTTTCTGACGAAAGGAGAGGGAGGAACACCGTATATAATTGCCATTTTGAATTTCCTTTTTTTGACCTGTTATGGTTTGATCTTAGATTAAAATGTTTATATTCATCTACTACCCTTTATTAAGGGCTTGTCATTGTTTGAAACTGGAGCTATCAATCATAAAATCTTCGCTCTGTGAGTCTTCATGTTTCATTGTCACTTTCTGTTTCCAATATTTTGATGTATAAGGTTTTTTCGAGCAATTTAGATATTATAAAATATATTCTTAGAGAAAGTTTAGGGATTAAATTGTTCAATATTTGGCCTATACTGAGGTGAATATTGAATAAAATCCGCTCTATATTAAAGGCTAAAATTGTCTATGATCTATAAACTGAGAGCATTTTCTATTGTAAACAAACCTTTGCTGATAGCTGCTTTAATGCTGCATGCGCAGTTCGTGTATTTCAACCTTAATTGATAAATTAAACCTGCAGTCAGCGCAACAATCTGTCGTTGTGTTTATTCGCCTTTATATACTTTAATCATGAAGCCGATAATAGACCCAGCGGTTTGTAATGGCAAAGTTTATTAAATAACGTTCGTGATTAATCATCGTCCAGTATGTTAATAAAAAGATGAGAGGGCTGTACTGATTTAATTGCCTTTTTTTTAAAGCAAATCGATAAACCGTTTAGCGGCGTTAGATAAGGTCCGCTCTGTGTGATAAATGTAACCCAACTCGCGATAAATATTCATCTGATCGGTGACTAATATCTGCATCTGATGATCAATCATGATTTGTGGTAGTAAACTCCAGCCAAGGCCGGTACTGACCATCATCTTAATCGTGTCTAAGTTGTTGGTTGACATGGCCACGTCTAACGACAGTCCTTGTGCAGTGAAACGTTCAGCAGTTATTTGTCGGGTAAATGTCTGTGGTCCGGGTAAGATAGCACGATGTTGTTGCAACTGACTAAGGGTCACTTTCCCCCTATGTGCTAGTGGGTGATCTTTAGCAACCACAAAACACATTTTGTCATTCCATACTTTTTGCACGCAAATAATAGGGTCGGGTAGGGGGGCCAGAGTAATAAGAGCCAGTTCTAAATGACCTTTTACCACGCCTTGATAAGCCGCCTCTGATTCTCCAAAACTCAAGTTTAAATGGACCTGAGGATACTTTTGGCTATATTGTCTAAGCACACTAGGTAAGCGGTGCAGTCCAATATGATGAGAGGAAGCCAGTGAAAGAGTGCCACTAATGTTGCCGTCGAGATTGTCGATAACAGTGCGCGCATCATCGAAAGACATCAATATTTTTTCAGCACAGGGCATTAGTGCTCGGCCTGCACTGGTCAAAGTGACTCGTCTGCCAATACGATCAAAGAGTTTTTTATCCAATTGTTGCTCTAACAAAGCCACTCTTTTACTGATCGCGGACTGTGTGATAAACAAATGTTCAGCGGCAATCGAGAAGGATCCATGCTCTGCCACTGCGATAAAGGCATTTAGGGTATTGGTATCCATCGTCTGCAATCTCACAAGTATTCTAGTTTGGAATAGTTTACATAAAAATTATGAATTTGTGTTATTTTTTTTATCCCCTTAAAATAGCCTCAATCAAAAATACTAAATCAAAAAAACTGTATTCACTATGATAATCTCTATGGGTACCGCGAGTACCGGTAGAGATAACAGGGTTTAAGCCCATGAACTTGAGTTGAGAGGAGTTACCTAATGGCTGGTAAGACATTATACGATAAATTATTTGATGCACACCTTGTGCGCCAGAGTGATGATGGTAGTGCGCTTTTGTATATCGATTTGCAGTTACTGCACGAGGTGACATCACCGCAAGCGTTTGAAGGCCTGCGTTTAGCAGGGCGCAAGCCTTGGCGTATTGATGCCAATTTAGCGACCCCAGATCACAATGTACCCACCACTAAACGCGATGGCGGGGTATCAAAAATAGTCGATCCTGTCTCGCGTATCCAAGTGCAAACACTGGATGATAACTGTGACGATTTTGGCATATTAGAATTTAAAATGAATGATATCCGTCAGGGGATTGTTCACGTGGTCGGCCCAGAACAAGGAGCGACATTGCCCGGTGCTACTGTGGTCTGTGGTGACTCTCACACAGCAACCCACGGTGCTTTTGGCGCGCTAGCACATGGTATTGGTACCTCTGAAGTTGAGCACGTATTGGCGACTCAGTGCTTGATTACTCGTAAGATGAAAAATATGTTGATCAAAATCGAAGGTGATTTAGGTTTAGGCGTTACCGCTAAAGATCTAGTGTTGCATATTATCGGTGTATTAGGCACCGCCGGTGGCACGGGTTACGCAATTGAATTTGGTGGCTCTACTATGGCGCAAATTAGCATGGAAGGACGCATGACTATCTGCAACATGGCTATAGAGGCCGGGGCCCGTGTAGGTATGGTAGCTGTTGATCAATTAACCATCGACTATGTAGAAGGTCGCCCATTCGCCCCTAAAGGTGAGGCTTGGCAGCAGGCCGTGAGTGCTTGGGCTGATTTGCACTCTGATGCAGATGCAGTGTTTGATAGCGTAGTTGAAATTAATGCCGCTCAGATCATTCCACAAGTGACTTGGGGTACCTCTCCTGAAATGGTAGTTGCGGTAGATGCCAAAGTGCCGAACCCTGCAAATGAGCCAGATCCGGTAAAAGTAGATGGTATCAACCGCGCGCTCAAATACATGGGGTTAGCGGCAGATCAGTTAATCACTGATATTGCCTTGGATCGAATTTTTATCGGCTCTTGCACTAACTCTCGTATCGAGGATATCCGCGATGCCGCAAAAGTAGCTAAAGGGCGCACTGTCGCGACCAGTGTCAAAGAGGCGATAGTAGTGCCAGGCTCTGGTCTTGTCAAAGCGCAAGCTGAAGCAGAGGGATTAGATAAAATATTTATTGCGGCTGGATTTGAGTGGCGCGAGCCGGGCTGTTCGATGTGCCTGGCGATGAATCCCGATAAACTAGAGCCAGGTGAGCACTGCGCGTCCACTTCTAATCGAAATTTTGAAGGTAGACAGGGCAGCGGTGGGCGCACCCATTTAGTCAGCCCAGCAATGGCGGCAGCCGCTGCTATTAATGGCACGTTTGTAGATGTTAGAACGATGATGGAGGCTTAATAATGAACAAATTCGTACAACACAGCGGTATCGTTGCGCCTTTAGATCGTGCCAACGTCGATACAGATATGATTATTCCAAAGCAGTTTTTGAAATCTATTAAACGCTCTGGCTTTGGTGTTTACTTGTTTGATGACCTTCGTTATTTAGATGAAGGTATGGCGGATCAAGACTGTACTGAGCGGCCATTAAATCCAGATTTTGTGTTAAATCAGGCGCGCTATACTCAATCTTCAGTCTTACTTGCACGGGTTAATTTTGGCTGTGGCTCCTCAAGAGAACACGCACCTTGGGCTCTGGAAGATTTTGGTTTTAAAGCGGTTATCGCGCCTAGCTTCGCGGATATTTTTTATAACAACTGCTTTAAAAACGGAATCTTACCTGTGGTGCTCAGTGAGCAAATCGTCGAGCATTTATTTACTGAATGTGCCGCTATTGAGGGCTATGAGCTAAGTGTAGATTTAGACCGTCAAGTGGTCGTTACACCCAGCGGTGAAACCTTTGCCTTTGAAGTTGAATCTTTTAGAAAGCATTGCCTGATCAATGGATTAGATGACATTGATCTGACTTTGCAAAATCTCGATGAGATTAAAGCCTACGAGGCCAAGCGTAAAGCACAGGCACCTTGGTTGTTCGGTGCGATTAAAGGTAACTAAAAAACCAAGCTTAATAGTGTTAAAATTTATTCGAAATATGGGTAGCAAGTATGTCTAAAAATGTATTGATATTGCCAGGCGATGGCATAGGTCCAGAAATTTCAGCAGAAACAGATAAAGTGTTAGCCCTAGTTAATCAGCGGTACTCGCTAGGTTTGAACTTGAGTAGTGGCCTGGTCGGTGGTGCGGCTATCGATAGTGCCGGTAGTGCTTTTCCAGACCAGACCTGGCAGCAGTGCCAAGCGGCAGATGCTATTTTACTGGCGTGTGTCGGTGGCCCTAAGTGGGATTCGCTGCCACCGGCGCAGCGTCCTGAAATTGGTGGCCTACTGCAAATTCGCTCGCGCTTAGACTTATTTGCTAACTTGCGGCCCGCCATTTTATACCCGCAGCTGGCCGCCGCTTCATCACTTAAACCTGATTTGGTGTCAGGTTTGGATATTCTAATTGTACGCGAGTTAACGGGCGGTATTTACTTTGGTAAGCCCAGAGGTATACGTGTCAATGATGCCGGTGTGCGTGAGGGCTACAATACCTATGTTTACGATGAAACTGAAATTCGTCGTATTGGTAAAGTCGCTTTTGAGACTGCGATGAAGCGTAACAAAAAGCTCTGTTCCGTCGATAAAGCTAACGTTTTAGAAGTGACCATGCTCTGGCGTGAGATTATGGATAATATGAGTAAAGATTATCCAGAAGTCGAGTTGTCACATATGTATGTGGATAACGCAGCGATGCAACTCATTCGCCAGCCTAAACAGTTTGATGTGATAGTCACTGGCAATATGTTTGGCGATATCTTATCGGATGCTGCCGCGATGCTCACAGGCTCAATCGGTATGTTGCCCTCTGCATCGTTAGATGTGACAGGCAAGGGCATGTACGAGCCTTGCCATGGTTCTGCCCCGGATATCGCAGGTCAGGGGATTGCAAACCCACTGGCGATGATCCTATCGGCGGCAATGATGTTGCGCCATTCACTTAATTTTTCTGAAGTGGCAGATAAGATTGAAGCGGCAGTTGAAGTAGTGCTCGATCAAGGCCTGCGCACAGCGGATATCTATTCGAAGGGTTGTACTAAAGTAAGTACTGCTCAAATGGGTGATGCAGTGGTCTTGGCGCTAAAGGCATAAATCTGCAGTTAGTCTAAGTATTAATGTTTTGAAAAAGCCGAGCAATAGCTCGGCTTTTTTACTTTTGCCATAGCGCTAGGCCTAGCGCTAACAGGTTTAGTGAAATAGCGATTAAACAACAATGGTTCGACTTAGGCATAGCATGCTATAAACTGCTCATTAGTATCCAAGGTTGATTTTTGAGAGAGCGGGAATAGGTTTTATAATGAATTATATTAAATCAGCACAACAGTTCCTATGGCCACAACAGCTTATCTCCAATGACAGCGGCCTATGGATTATAGACTGTTATCGTTGGGCTTTGGATACTTTTGATAACCGAGAATTTTATTCAAGAACGCTGCTGATCCAGCCTAATAATCAATATTTCCCAGGGGATGTGGCTAGTGTTGAAGAGAAAGCAGAGACTATTTTTAAGCACAGTTTAAAATATGCAGGGCTAGTGCACTGGCCATTTGAATTAAGCCATACGAAGCTACCAAGTCAAACGGAAGTTAGGCACTTAGGTTTAGATAAAATAGAGCGGAATTCTCAATCTTCTATCAACAGACTAAATGCTGAAAGCCCAATAGCGATTAGCTATAACCCTCAGTTAACCTTAAAACCTGAAGACCTTGCCTCTCATTTCTCCCATTTATTTGCACAACACTTAGTGCTGCAAGGGAATAAACAGCCGCCTGGAGGTGTTGATTATGCGCTAGAGGCGAGTGAAGTACTCGCCGTATTTATGGGCTTTGGTGTGCTGTTTGCAAACTCTGCTTATACCTTTAGGGGCGGCTGTGGCAGCTGTTATAACGCCGCAGCTAACCGACAAGCTTGCCTATCTGAAAGTGAAATACTGTTTGCATTGGCGGTGTTTTGCCATTTGAAAAAAATTGCGTCGAATACCGTTAATAAAAGTATAAAAAAACATTTAAAGCCCTCATTTGCGATAGCGAAACGGCAGCTAGAAAATATGTTTAAGACCGATGAATTATTATCACTGGGCGTGTCGCATGATTGAACTTCGTTTGTTTAAGCTAGAGTTAAGTACTTTATTCGCCTAATCTAAAAACATATCTTTGAGTTCTGCTGACTCAAACGGTTATATAACCGCTCCTACCTTATTAGCCCCAAAAACTAAAATTAGCGTAACCCGATAGTTTTTATTTTATTAGATAATGTTAAAGACTGTTGAGAGGATCTTCAATTTAATAACAGCTAAATAATAAGGTTTTAAAGTATCCGTGACTATTTTTAGATAGAGATGGTAGCCCAGAAGCAGACTTTTTTAAGGTCGAATAAGGCGCTCATTTTCTAGTGGAGTGAGTCTGTATTATTTTACGCTTTATAGCCGATTTGAATCATTGATTTAGGTTTATAGAGCTGAAATTTATAATATACATCGATGATGTTTATCTGGTCTTGTTTTAAACGATCCAGCTTCAAATGTCTAATGGCTCCACAAATTTAACCTTAAAAAATAGTGAGAATTATCTATGGCTACTTACCTTCACCCTGGAGTATACGTTGAAGAACTTCCCAGTGGTTCTAAACCCATCGAAGCGGTGGGGACATCGACGGCATGTTTTATCGGTTACAGCCTGAAAGGTCCGATGAGCGAGCCGACCCTTATTTCATCATGGGTTGAATATGTCAGTCAGTTTGGAGGACTGCAGCCTAGTGAAACCCAGATGTCGGCTGCAAAAGCCCCACTGGGTGATGGAATGGGTTACGGTGTCTATGCCTTTTTCCAGAATGGTGGATCCAGCGCCTATGTTATTCGCGCGGCACAAGCGGATGCCGAAGCAGCATCGGGTGATTTGCTGCAGACATCTGACGACACTGCGTTAATCACTTTTACCGCGATAAATGAAGGTGTTTGGGGTAATGATCTAGTCATTGTCATCACCCAAAATGTCGCTGAATTTTCCGTGGCTGTTGGCAGTGGTTTGGGCAGTGAATTTGTGGCAAAGGAAGAGTTTACAGAAATTTCTTTTGATAATACGTTAGTCAATTATCTGCCCCATAAAATTAATGGTGTCTCTGAATTGATAGTGCTCCAGGTACATAATCCTTCGGATATAGCCGCTGAAATTGCCATAAGTGGTTCGAGTGAAGTTATTCTCGCTGGTGGCCTCGACGGTACAGCGCCAGCAGTGGCTGAGTATAACATTATCTTTGCTAAACTATTAAAATATCGTGATATCAATATGATTTTACTGCCTGGCCAGTACTGGGATAGTGATGCTCAGCGAGCCATTATAAACACGGCAATAGCGCACTGTGAAGCGATGAAAAATCGCATGTTGATACTCGATCTTAAACCGGGTGATGAACTGAATAATGCCAATGAGGTAAAAGACCTCAGTCTGCCAACCCAAACCTATGTCGCCTGTTATTACCCTTGGGTGCTGGTCAGCAACGCCGCTTATAACGTCGATAAGAATCCGGGCGCTGCCAAGCAATTATTGGTGGGCAGTTCTGGTTTTGCCGCGGGTCTGTGGGCTAAAACAGACGCTCGTCGCGGTGTATGGAAAGCCCCTGCAGGCATCGAATCATCACTGCTTGGGGTCGCCGACTTAGAATTTAAAGTTGAAAATGCTGAACAAAACTACCTCAATCCACTGGGGGTCAATGCGCTGCGCAAGATGCCTGGATATGGGCCCGTGGTTTGGGGGGCACGTACAGCGGCTACGAAGGCCGATCCCGAGTGGCGCTATGTACCAGTGCGACGCACGGCGATGTTTATCGAGGAAAGTCTCTATAACGGTATTCAGTGGGCGGTATTCGAGGGTAACGATCACCGTCTCTGGTCCTCTTTGCGGATCAATATAGAATCCTTTATGAATGGTTTATTCCGCGCTGGAGCCTTCCAAGGTGAAAAGTCATCAGATGCTTACTTCGTGCGCTGCAACTTAGGTGACACTATGACTCAAGGTGATATTGATCGCGGACAAGTCGTGGTCATCATTGGTTTTGCACCATTAAAACCCGCTGAGTTTGTGATCGTCCGTCTACAGCAAATGATAGGACAACAATAAGGAGAAAAACTATGGCTGCGCCATTATTTTCAGTAAATACACATCGCCACGATCCTTATCGCACCTTTAAATTCCAAGTACTGATTGACGGTCAACCCGTTGCTGGACTTAAGAAAATGGGCGCATTAAAAAAGAAAGTTGAGCCGATAAAATGGCGCTCTGCCGGGGACCCCAATTTTGAGCGTATCCTGCCCGGTGGGACATCTTATGAAGCGATTACGCTGGAACAGGGCTTAACCCATGACTTAGTCTTTGAAAATTGGGCGAACTTGGTTAATAACATCGAGGGTGATGCGGGCATGTCACTGAAAGGATTCCGCAAAGATATCATCGTCAATGTATTGAACTTACAGGGGCAAGTGGCTATTTCCTACAAAATATTTCGCGCTTGGGTTTCTGATTTTCAATCGCTACCGGAACTCGATGCTGGCAGTATGAATGCAGTCGGTATTCAAACTATTACTCTGCAGCACGAGGGGTGGCAGCGCGACGCTAGTGCCTCTGAACCTAGTGAATTTTAACTTTAGAGAAGGCTCATTAGTCACGCTTTAGTGCCCAAATGTCAGTCGAGGAGTTAGGCGAGGTCAATGCAGTTACCAGGTGGCGTTTGGCAAGATCTAGAGCGTAAACGCAGTTTTAGTTTTGCGCCAATCACCGGTCAATTAGCTTTTAACATCGCAGAGATTACCGAGCAGGGGGGGAAGATCCCCGAGACGATTGACCAAGTTTTAAACGTGGCACTGCGCGAATTGGCGGGTGAGGCAGCCACTTTGTCTCGCGTTGCCACACTCTGTATTGGCGATCGGCAGTTTTTAATGCGTGAATTGCTACTGCGTTTTGGTGACAGCCAAAAGTGGTACAGTTTGAAGTGCTGCGAATGTGAGCAAATCTTTGATTTCGAAATTGATTTAGTAAAACTTCCGGTTTATGAAGGGAGCAAAGATTACCCTTTTGTTAAGATTTTACTCAGGGGTTCAGAGGCCGTTTTTAGATTGCCCAATGGCAGTGATCAAGTGTTACTGACCAATTGTCCAGCGGTACAAGCACAGACCAGTATTTTAATAAATTGCCTGCAGGCGGATTCAGTACAAACGGATGTTGCAGTATTCATCGCAGGCCTTAGCGATACCGAAAAAGAGAAAATAGAGGCGGCAATGGATGCTGCTTCCCCAGCAGTAGTGACAGATGTACAGGCTACATGCTTGGACTGTAAGAGTGATAATCGGCTGTATATCGATCCTTATGAATTACTGCAGCGAGGCTATGGCGATTTACTGGCTCAGATTCACCGGATCGCCACTAGCTACCATTGGAGTGAACAACAAATTTTAGCGCTATCGATACACAGACGTGAGCATTACTTAAAAATGATAGAAGCAGATAGGGGAATGATCCAATAAGTACCCAATGTGAACAGATTAAATTAAGCGTCTAATGATATTGATAAAAATAGGCTATTTGAGGGTGAAACATGGGGTTTTTCAGAGCTGTTTGGCTAGATGCACAAAGTGCAAATCGACAGAAGATAAACACAACAGGTTCCAAGCATTATTATGGGGTAAATGATCTCAGCACAGAGCAGCAGGGCATTAATTCCGAACACACACAAGCTGCCAACAATCAGAAGGAGCTGGATGTTTCGGGCTTTGAGCATTTGCAAAAGCGTAGCAACAGCGCTGCGTTGGACTCTTCAAAAACAGAGTCTGCGGCGAGTGCAGATAGTGTCGAACATGCAGCATTAAAGGTGTCGCAACAACAGAACTTTGAATCTTTCGAGACAGTCGCTCCCTTGCACGTTCTTGGGTCGACTGAGGAGTTACTGCCTGTAGACCCCATAGTGGGTAAGCGCAATGCGCTCACCCCAGATTTAAATGGTTTTAAACCATCCGAGAGTTTAGAGAGTGTAGTGAGTGGCCTGGCAACGGGTGAGGATATAAATCGATCAACTTCTTGTCATACTGATGTTCGAGTGTCACAACTGCCACGTAATTTTCGTGCAGTAGGTGATATTACTCGTGATCCAATTGATCTTTCAGATGCGGATGATGAACGTAATTTTAAACATGCATTTACCAATCTGGATAAGAGTAAGCCTTCGGGTCTCTGCACCCCTTCTGACTATAATCAAACGGCAATCAATCCCCATGGGGATAAAAACAATTCGCTCTGCAGCGGGGGTGAGAAACGACAGAGCGCGAAATCAATCATTGATGACGCTCGCGTGGATGACCAGTCGCATATACAGCCAAACACAATGGCAGTGCCGGCGATAGCTCAATGTGAGACAGCGCAAAATACCAAAGTGTTGTTGAGTGAGCATCAACGCTATTTACAGCAACAGGAGCGCTACCAACAGGCGAAACTAAAAAGGAGTGTTACTCAACAAGCTGGCAACGAAAATTTGCAGCAACAACCTCAGCGAGAGAATTTGTCGCCTGGGACTAAAGCATCGCCGCCAGAGTCTCAGTCACACAATGCTAGTCTCCCAAGAGGGCAAGAAAGTGTGGAATTTATGCAGCTGCAAGCACAGGCAACTCCACTGCCATCAGCGATAAAAACCCCGCAGCAACCAATCACAAATCCCAGTCTGCATATTGGACGCATTGATGTGATAGTCACAGCCGATGCTCGCAAAACACCACCGAGTCCCCAAGCACTAACAAGGGTGAGTGGTTGGGCGAGTAAACACTATTTACGTAGAATATAAAGGCTAAGCAGATGCCCGTTACCGCTTCCTCGCTCTCCCAAATATGCCGAGAAATTGTCGATCAATTAAGTATCGCATTAAACAGCGGTGATGACTCTGAAGTGCAGGTGATTCTTGGCAACCCGAGTAATGCAAAACCAGATGGTTCTAGCCCACATCAAGTCAATGTATTCTATTATCAATTTTTACCCTTTGAATACGCCGCCGATAGCTTACCTGACTCGGTGGGCTATATGCGTATTCACTGCCTGATCACCCCTTTTGGAATCTTGGATGAAGGCATTGGTGCGGGTGAGCATGATTTGCGAATCCTCGCAGAAGTGGTGCGGATATTTCAACAATCTCCAGTATTTTCAATCGAGGTTAACGGTTCGGCCTTTCATATTCAAGTGATTATGCAAAGCTTAGGGATAGAACAAATTAGCCAACTTTGGGGGACTCAGGGGGATGTTGTGTATCGGCCCTCTCTGGCTTATGAAATCTCTCTGGCGCCGATAGTACCCAGTGAAATGGCTGTTCTTAGCCCATTGGTCGGCAGTTTAGGGTTGGCTGTACAACCCAATTTAGAGGCTGAAATACCGACAGTGGCAAGTGTTTTCCCCCAAGTATTTTCCAGCACTGTGGACAGTTCAATGCAGGCTTGGCAACCGCGTATTTGTTGGGTCATTGCACGGGAGTGCCAACAGAGTTTAATCTTCGAAGTGGCAAGTCCTGCCTTGGCCAGCTTAGATTTGAGTGTTTGGGTTGCCGGAGAGGTGGGGACAACAGTGGCTTTGCACTGGGATGTTTGGGATAGCAGCAGCGGGTGGCAGAGCCAAGCCGCTGTTGCCACTGTTAGCATTACAGAGCAGGGGATTGACCCGCAAAAAGTTGCTCTGGCCACGACTAACTCAGTGATACTGCCTTTTATTGATCACCCGGGTCAAGCAGTACTCTATGCGGTGCGAAGCTATAACCGGGGTGCAGATGGGGTTCCAGTGAGCGTGCGTAGTAATCCTCTACTGGTGAACTTATATGTGTAAATCGTGAATATGTCACTCAAACAGCAAAGCCTAAGCAGCCTTAATCCCGAGTGGCAGCGATTACAGCTGCTAAGTTACTGTGTCGGCCAATCTCGCTTAGGACAAGATATTGAAGAGGAAACAGTACAGATCTTGGCGCAACTGCAACAACAAGTAAATACACTTCGAGCCAGG
>JAWUWK010000099.1:0-13889 GCA_034111875.1 Gammaproteobacteria bacterium | reverse complement strand
CATCTTTAACCGCTGGGTAATTTGGTGCAAGTATGTAAGGTTTTGCATAGCCCGTTTTGGTCGCATAAGAGCCCATCGCTTCATGTAAATTATCATTTTGCCATGCCACATTGAAATAGTTTTTATGGCAACGTTTGCCCGCTAGTGCAGAAGGTCCGGCATTAGGGGAAAGATAAAACTTGTTTTGTGCGACTGCGCTGGGCACAACTGCCATCGCTAAATTAGACCAGACAATTCCCGTTAAAATATCCACTTTTTCGCGCTGGATCATTTTATCTGCTATTTGTACGGCCAGAGGTGGTTTACGGGCATCATCTTCGATTACAACGCTGAGGTCAGGATTATTAGCTTGGTTCACCGCTAACATAAACCCGTCTCTAATATCGATTCCAAGGCCGGCACCGCCTCCCGTCAACGTTGTGATCATGCCCACTTTAACGGGGGATGATAGCGCGATTGAACTTGAAAAACTAAGACCAAATGCCACTGCTATTGCTAATTTTTTCATTACCTTTTACCCATCAGATTATTTTTATTTTATTGACAACTAGCCAACTGAAATCAGCATAGCATTATCTACGCCAACTAGTGCAAGCGCTGTATAACAAACCCAGTTATAGCCTTATTGCAATGGGAACTAAGCATAGCCCATGTCTTTGCAACCCTACATCTTAGTTCTTACGGTCCATAACTCGGGAAATAATACAGTCTCTAACATACGTCTTAAGTACGAGACTCCCCCTGTGCCACCAGTACCTTTTTTCAGGCCAATTATACGTTCTACTGTTGTAACATGGTTAAACCGCCAGCGTCTAAAATAATCTTCAAAATCAACTAGTTTTTCAGCCAATTCATAGAGTTCCCAATGCGCTTCTGGATCTTCATAGACCGTTAACCATGCCTGTTCAACCGACGCATTCGGCTGGTGTTTTTGACGCCAATCACGATTATCTAACACCGCCGCTAAATCGAAGCCCTGGCGCTGCATTAACAACAGCGTTTCATCATATAAACTGGGCATTTGAAGAACCTTTTCTAGTTTATCACTCACCTCAGTATCATGGTCATGAGGCTTGAGCATCGCTAAGTTTTTATTGCCTACCGAAAATTCAATGGCACGGTATTGATATGATTGAAAGCCTGATGACTGGCCTAAGGTCTCTCTAAAGGTTGTATATTCACTGGGAGTCATAGTGCGCAGTACGTCCCAGGCACTGTTCAGTTGTTCGAATATTCGAGAGATACGCGACAAATGTTTAAACGCTGGATGTAGATTATCTTGCCTTATGGCCGTTAAAGTCCCTTGCATCTCGTGCAGTGCAAGCTTTAGCCAGAGTTCTGAGGTTTGGTGTTGAATAATAAATAACATCTCATCATGGGCGCTAGACAAAGGTGTTTGGCTATTAAGAATACTGTCTAATTGCAGGTAGTCTGCATATGACATTTTGTCATTGAAATCCATTTCTGCACCTTCCGATGCTGGATTGTAGGGGCAACTCATTACTTTTATTCCTTATTGAGCGTTTGCAAAAGTCACTTATAGGCCAAGTTTAAAGCGATTATTGGCAACGATACGTGTAGCGATTTGGGTTCTTTGAAAGAGGTATTTAACGCAGTGTTCGGATGATACTGCCAAGAAATAAAAACAATTTCAAGCTTAAGATTTCATGCTTAAAATAAACCACCTATTTTCAGTTTAAACATTATCAGTGCGCGCCTAGAGCATTATTCTTTAATGACTGACTATGCAAGAGGTAAAAAAGTCCAATCCCTTTATGTCGAGTTCCTCTTGAGACTTAAGATAATCTGTCAGGATCCTTGGACCAAGGGGCTCTGAAGTCGTGCCGGATTGCAGTGGATCACTCGTCACTGAAAATCCGCGCGCATAAAAGAAATACTTGCAGTAGATCTTCGCTGCTGAAATCAACTCTCTAGGATAACGCTTTTATCCTATACCAATATTCATAAGCCGGCTCATAACCTAACGTTTTATACAATCTAATCGCCGCATTATTATTCGCCACGACTTGTAAATAAGTATGGCTGGCGTCGTTTGTCACAGCCCATGCAAGCATTGCTTGTAGCAACTGACTTGCATGTCCTTGTCCACGATATTCTAGTGCTGTTATCAGATCGAAAATACCCAAAAAGCCTTCATGTATAACGCCTAAACAGCAGGCAACTTGATGGCCCTGACACACTAAAACTGCCGGCATTACTTTGCCTTCAATGCGTTTTAGCATTTCTAGATGCGTGTGATGATTTTCTATGGCAAAACCACTTAATTGACAAAAACTGTCGAGCCATTGTTGGATATCAAGCACTGTGATGCCGATCTGGTTTGCGCCCAAATCTTTAGCATTTAATACTTTACTGAGCACTATCGACCGATCTTTATAGAGATAACCTCTAGAGGCAAGATAGCTATCCAAGCCATCAGCTTTAGTAAAAGAAGGAATTCGAATAATACTGGGCTGGGCTTTGGTGAGGAAGTAGTTTTCAATATAGCCAACCAAATGTTCAATATCGAGTGCCGTTAAATCCAATACATTGGCTGAGTTGGCCCTTTTTGTGTAGCCATTAGTGTAACGCAATACAACGCCTTGATAAGTTGTTTGTTGCAGTGCCGGCCAGGCATTGAAGGCGGCGTGTTCTATGGCTTTAACGTCCATGATTGACCCTATTAGCTTTTCTAGTGCAAAGTGTTGAGGCTATTGATACTTCAACATAACGCTGTTCTATTTTAACTAGCACGGCTTTTTTCTCTGTGTTGCTATATATCCCCCACTCAGCTATTTCCAGTGCCGAGCGTTTACAGGCAATACACAAGTCCTTAATATCTAAACAACAAACACCAACACAAGGGCTTTTAATAAACGGCTTCATCTGATCTTTCATTTGTTATCTCTACAGGACAGATTTATTATCTAACTATTTAATTTAAATGAAAATTCTTGTTTATGAAAAAATTCTTAACTTTCCAAAAAATGCTACTATACTCACTTTAAGTGCTCGTTAGAAGCGGCTAGATTGATATTCTAGAAAGGGTATGTCTTTAGATTACATTTCTGCTTAAAACGGACAGGTACAGTAGCCTTGAAATTTTTCTGCGCTAGTTGGATGCTCAAAATTAATTTCACTGGCGTGTAATAACATACGTGTTGCCATCTGTTCACTATGCTGGTTTTTATACAGATCACAACCAATAATTGGATGACCCATAGTGAGGCTGTGAATTCGCAACTGGTGTGTGCGCCCTGTAACCGGGGTGAATTCCACTAAACTGCGTCGCGGGTGCTCTAAACGCTGTAATACCTTAAATTCACTTATGGCCGTTTTACCCTTGATGAGGCAAATTTTCACTTTGGGAAAATCGCTTTTATGTTTCGCTATAGGTGCTGTAATCTGTCCATGATCATCCCCTAACCAACCTTCAAGCATGGCAAGGTAGCGCTTTTGAATCTTGCCTGCTTGAAACTGTTTATTCAGATGCTGAGTCGATTCTGGATTCAGCCCGACCACCATAACACCTGAAGTACCAAAATCTAAACGATGAGGCAGTTTTGCCTGTGCGAATGCCGGAGTCACTCCCTCTTGGCCATGGACTAAACGGTAGTGCAATGAATCCCAATTAAGGGGGTTTTTACCTGACAAACTCAGTAGACCACTCGGTTTGTTAATCAATAAAATATCTGAATCTCGATACAAAATTGTAAAAAACTCATCACACACCGGCGCCAGAAAATCATCCACAGAGGAGTGTTTCGGCTCGCTGTTACTCTGCATGGCATATCCCTTTTTTTATCTTAAGCAGTTAGCAAGCCCAAGACTAGAACTCTAGGGCCGCGAGGCCAAATTATTAAATGTTAGTTATGGTTTTCTTTTGAATAATTGATTACGTGATTTTAAACTGGATAGAGGGTGCATTATATTGGTTTACAGTGGCATTAAAAATCTTAGTTTCAGTCAGTATTTCTCTAACCTTTATATAATTAAGAGTTTAGGCCCGATGCAAGAGTCAAGTCATTGATAAGGTAATAGTTAATTGCTAACAAAGAGCGCGGCTATTTCTGTCTTGGTTAAGCTGCGCCAATGGCCTAGATCAAGATTAAGATCTAATTCTACATTGCCAATCTGCCGGCGGTGCAATGATTTAACTTTATTACCGATGGCAAAAAACATCCGCTTTACCTGACGAAAACGGCCTTCAGTTAAAGCTAATTCAACATGATAGGGGTTAATGATCTTGAGTCTTGCGGGCAGGGTAAGTTCTGATTCACCGTGCAAAAGCAACCCCCTTTGAAAACGCTCAGTTGCGTCGGGCGCTATAGGTTTAGATAACAACACGTTATAAATTTTTTCACATTTATTCTTAGGCAAAGTAAGATTGAAAGACCAGTGGCCATCATCGGTAATCAGCACAAGACCTGTAGTATCGGCGTCCAAACGACCTGCAATGTGCAGTTCAGTTACTCTCTCAATCTTGAGAAGATTGAGTACGGATGGATACTTATCATCTACGTTTGAACAAATCATATCCGCCGGCTTATTCAGCATTAAATATCGAAAGCTTCTCAATGTTAAAATGCCGCCCTCAAGCGTTACAACATTATTCTGGTGCACTTGATGGGAAGCGGAAAAAGAGAGAATACCGTTAACGCAAACGGTCCCATTTTCGATCAACGTTAATGCAGCTACCAATGAATAATCGGTGCTTTTACAAATAAATTTATCTAAACGCATCGCATGTATTTACAATCACCTGTCTGGTTCAATTTAGATTCGGCTGTTAGGCGCGAAAAAGCTGTGCAACATATTAGTGTGCTAAGCAAATCAGGAAAGTTCGTGGTCACCTTATTGGTGATGATACATTTTATATGTTTTCTAATTGCATTAAGAGCTTGTGCAGACTTTCATGATTCGACTGGCAAATTTAGGTGCAAGTGCCGTGAGACCAGAGCATAACGATTACACTTGCAAATAGGTTGTTTAAAACCAGCTTAAACTGCGCATTTAATCCAATAAACTTCGTTTTCACATAAATCATCACGCTCTCCAGAGGCCTCTTTGTATGCACAAAAATTGCATAATTCCGCTGCCTCAAGAGCATCTAAAATCGACATTAAAAATCACTAAGCTGTGCGAGCAACCTATCAGACTTAACGCTAATCTAATGCGAAAAAACCGAATTTGGTCATATTCCCAAATCTTTCTCGTTAAACAGACTCCTATTCGCCTCAAAAAACCCAGAAATCTGTCTCAACTCTACTTTTTTTCGCGACCATCAGCCAAGTCCCACAAACGCCTAGTATTTTATTTGATAAGCATAGCGTGGGTCATCGTGTAACGTCCAATATCTATCTTGAAGCGCCTGAGTAATTAAGCCAATGTCTCCAGTTGAAACGTTCTGACCATCAATTTTAGTAATCGCCATAATGCCTCCTGCAGTGCTTGTGGCAAACAATTCGTCGGCACAACGAGCCGCTTCTGGGCTAAGCTCCTCTAATAAGACAAGGTAACCGAGTTCCCTCGCTAGCTCTATTGCCGTTTTGCGAGTGACACCTTCAAGCACACCTTCTGCCGGTGTCGTGAGAACTTCATTTTTCACAGCAAATATATTAAAACCTGGTCCCTCGGCAATATTGCCATTGCCATTAACAACCGCAACAGTATTACCACCTCTGTCGTATGCCTCAAATTGACCCATGACTAAATCGAGCCAATGATAGTTTTTCACTCTAGGATTGACTGACTGTGGCGGTATTCGTTGCTGTTGGCTAACGATGAGGTCTAACCCTTCGTTCGGTGTGGTAATCCAAACAAAAGGGATAGCAAAGGCAAAAAAGCAATTATGACAGGCTCTGGGGTCTCGCGATCCCGGTTCAGGGACCCCTCTAGTCGTGATCATTTCTACATAGGCTTCCTTCAATCCACTCATACTGACACACTCGCTTAAGATGTCAGTAAGTGCTTTTCGATCATAGGGAATAGACATCCGCAGCATCTGCATCCCCGAAAAATAACGATCGAGATGATCATCGAGCCGAAAGAATTTACCCTCTCGAACATGAACCACATCGTAAGTTGCATCTGAGTGAAGAAACCCCCAATCAAGAAGGGATACCTTCGCCTCTGATATTGGCACAAATTCCCCGGAAACAAAGGCTGCTCCCTTTGAATAATCAAGCATAATATTTTCCTGTAATAATAGAGACAGTGATTTTTAGCTAATGCCAACAACTGCGACCACCCTCTGTGTGGCAAAAGCACAGCCAAGAGCGACTGCAATGAACCTTCAGTTGTGGGAAACCAGTGGGTATTAACCGCTATAAATATGCGATGCCTTAGATGCCGTTAATTAAACGTTAACCCGCAGCGAATGACAAGGATCTGATCCAGAGACTTGCTCTGCAGGTGTTCTAGCACGCAGAGGATTAGAGGGCAAAAACATCAGAGATCTTAATTAACAAAACGGCCGAGACGACCAAACCAAGTGAATTAATTGTCACCCTATAGGGATGCAACTGAGCAATAAAAGATTGACTAGGTGATGACCTGAATATTTAGCAACAAACTCTAGATACAGCCCGAACATAATTGTCGCTTGCGCAACATTAAAAAACCTAGAACACCAGCAAAAATATCGCAAAAAGCCGAATGATTTATTTTCTGTGCTCGCGGCAGATCTGTATCTAGGAGTCTGTCGGACTTATTTTTGATAGACAACAGTTCCATTTCTACCTGTATTTTTGGCCTCATAAAGCGCCTTGTCAGCTTTAATGATAACGTCCTCGATTGACATAGAACTACAATGGAGTTGAGCTATTCCGATACTTACCGTGATGGCAATGGAATTACCATCACCTATATCGATAGTCGAGTTAGCCATTTTTTGCCTGAATGCTTCAAGCTTTCGTTTCCCTTCAGTAATGTCCGCACCAATCAGAAAAATGGCGAATTCTTCACCGCCAAAACGGCAGAGTAAATCGCTCTCTCTGAACATAAGCCGCAATAGATTCGCTAGATAAACCAATGCTTTGTCGCCGCAATCATGACCAAAAGAATCATTGATATTTTTGAAATAATCGATATCAATCAGCGCTATCAAAGATTCATTTTTGTCAACTTGACTGCCAAGCTGTCTTCGCGCCAAATCAAAAAAGCCTCGCCGATTAAGCAAGCCTGTGAGTAAATCTCTGGTGGCCATCTCTTGGAGCATGGCTTCTTTTTCAACTTGGCTGGTAATATTTCGCTCTACCGCAGCAAAATAGGTAACTTCACCTGACATATTTTCGAGCGGGAAAATATTCATATCCAACCAATAGGGAATGTCCGTTTTGGAGTAATTTAGAATTTTTTCACTAATAGGTAATTTATTTACCAAAGCCTCTCGAATGCGCTTCTTTGTTTCAATATTTGTTGTTTCTCTTTGCAATATTCTGGGTGTTTTACCTATCACTTCCTGCTTTGCATAGCCTGTCAAGTCACAAAAAGCTTGGTTAACATAGACTATTCGAGGGCCGATACCGTCTATGGTTTTTGCATCAGTGACCAATATTACATCATTGGCATTGGCAACAATCGCCTCAAAGGGAATTCCAGTTTTAGTACTTGATATATCCAAAAAACTCACGACAACATTGGCTATCTCCCCCGATGGAGAGTATTGGGGTATTGCATTGCAAAGTACCCAAGTGACTTGATCTGTCGAGCGATCACAGATGCCCATTTCAATATTTAACAAAGAGCACTTTTTTGCCAATACAAGGCTCACAGGGAAGTCTTGATGAGAGAGCACTTGGTGGTGTTTATCTATAAAACACCAATGAGGGTCTGTGCTACCCTTTCCCAGAGCCTGATCCTCAGTCAAACCTAGTATTTCAAGCGCTCTTGGATTTGCGTAAAGTACTTGTGTGGTCGCACTGTGAACTAGCACTCCTTCCTGCAAAGTTTCAATTATCTGCAGAGGATCTATTTCCTCTATTTCCATTTTCAGTCTTCTATTAAAAAAATTGTAAAATGATTTTTATTAATCCATTAGGTAAAAACAATATAGTTCAGCAGCTTGCTTAATCTGGTTAGTGATCTGTATCACTATTTTTTAATCCATAACTTACACTAAATAATGGTTGCTAAATAGAGACATAACGGCCAAAATATAGAAGTGTTATTTTAGGGCGATACTTTTATCCAACGGCCATAAAATGACAATACTTATTTAATAAACGAATAAGGCTGTGCTGGATTAGGCAATTTACCAAATGTCAATGGACGTTTTTTATTATCGAGATTTAATCATTTAATTAACACTCTGTATACCTTAAAAGAAAGGAGCAAGTCACCTGCCTAAGGCCCAACAGCAATGAAAACATTCTACCGGAACATTACTTAACCACAACTTACAAAATGGTCAAAATTAAAGACGATGACTAATATTATCGGCAATCGCCCAACAAACACTTTGAAATGCTCATTGAACCGATTGCAGTACCTAATGGGGTTTATGAAGGGATGATTAAGCACTGCTTTTTGATCAAGTTAGTCAATGGTTCTTTTAGGCAAAGCTGAATTCTGTATAACCTTCTGTTTCTCTCCAAAGTGTAGTGGCTACGTTATATTCCAAGGCCGTCGCGTCAATCTCTGCCAGCGCAGGAAACCCACTTAACTCATTCTACCCATCGATAGCCATCTCCTGATTGCGCATCGCCTTCATAACGGTTTAGAGTAGCGCTTGCAAACTCAGTCGTCTTTGGATGATGATTATCCCTGATCGCATACATCGAATAGAATGTATCTAGATAACCGGCCAAGTCTTCAACTGACTCGGCCGTTTTCAAGATTTTTTGATCTCCACATAAAAGAGTTAAAGTGCTTGAGATGTCTGAATGAAGATCGTTGGCAACGTTGCCTTTAACTTTCCTTGTTGGCCCTTCTGTTTGAGCTACGCTTTTCTATACTTTATGGATATATTATTTTTAAAAGTCGTTGATATCCAATAATTCTATAATATTTACAGAGTATTCCAAGCGTGCCCACAGCCGATTAAAGTCATTACTTGAACTCTATAGAGACAAGCTTATATAGCTTATTTTCTAATGTGCTTTGAGCTCTTTAGCTATACCTGAGGTTAATTTAGATGATTACTGATCATCGCCATCAAAATCATCGTACTTGTTTTGCTGCTCCAACTCTTTTGCCACTATAGCTGACATGGCGGCCGCAGTGACAGCACCTGCCAATACACCCGAGTCAATATTTTTTTCTTTCGCCTCTTGATCGTCACTTTGATGTTGCAACTTCTTTTTGTATTCAAGCTTTTGTAATTCTTCTAACTCCATTGGAAGCCTTACTTTTACCTCTCTGTGAGCAAACTCAATGCCTGCATCTGCTAAGGCATTTCTAACATTAGTGTAAGCGACCCTTCTCACCACCCATTGCTCACCAGGCTTTGCGGTAAACTTCATGCGAAAGATTAACGCCGATTCCTCAACGCGCATTACACCTTGAGACTTTAAAGGCTGTAACATATTAGGGCCCGTCTCTTCATCTTTAAGCATTTTTTGTCCGACTTTCTTGATAATCTTACGTACTTTTTCAATATCAACGTCATAGGGTAACCGCAACTCTAATTTCATGATGACCCAATCACGGCTGAGATTTTTAACCGTATTTATTTCACCATAAGGAACAGTTTGTACTGCACCTAAATGGTGGCGCAAGCGCATTGAGCGAACAGAGAGTTTTTCGATAGTGCCTTTCATCCCTGCGACTTCTACGTATTCCCCTTTCCTAAAGGCATCGTCAATCAGGAAAAACATACCTGATATAATATCTTGTACTAACTTTTGCGATCCAAAACCAATCGCAATACCCACCACACTCGCACCGGCTAATAAGGGGCCTATTTGAACACCGAGTGAATAGAGAACAGACATCACCATGATCACAGATAACAAGATAAGTAAAATAGTCCGGAACAAAGGCAGTAACGTTTCACTGCGACTAGACGCAGCACCCCCTCCTTCTCCTTCCATTTCAGAGTCGTCCCCTGCTTCCTCATCTGGCAAACGGCGTTCCATCCATAATTGAATGGCTTCCCAGATAATAAAACCTAGTAAGATAGTGACGCCGATATCTATAGTGGAGGAAAGAAAGGAAATACCACTGCTAGAGGTTAATTTTTCCAACGCTTTAAAACCCCATGCCTCTAAGAAACTTATACTCATTATGGTGAGTAAAATAAGCCTGACGACATTGCGTATAATTAATACAAAGCGCTGTTTTCTTCGCTGAAAACCTTTATTTAGAAAAATAGGTAATGAAACCAATTTGAGTAACAATGAAGAGACTAGCAAGTCGACAATTGGGAAAGTTAAAGTAATCCACCAGGCAAGCTCTATCGATTTTTGACCTTTTAAGTTGCCACTTAACGCTTGAATTTGCCAGTTCACAAAAGCCAAGAGGATGATAAATGTCACCATCGCAGGCCAAATAATAGCCCTTGACGCATAAGGGTAATTCTCGTTTGTGTGGTGGGCAGCGCTTACTTGCAAGTCATTTGATCCAAATAAAATGCAATCTACAGCATAGCGTTGCGACCATACAAACCAGAAAATAATAGGGTTAATTATCACGCCGAATAAAAACAATAATGACAGCAGAAAGTATGCTTGAGGTAGCCCATTAGCTAAAAACACAGTGAGTACTTGGATTCCTACTTTATAGGCAAAGGTATAACTGAGCATACAGATAAACAGTACTTTAATATTAATTCTACCGTCTATCAGGGCTAATCCTTTAGGTTTAGGCGCAATAATAAAGACAAATAATAGAGCAAAAAATCTAGCCACTACAATCGCTTCAATAATAGAGATAATCAGTAAATTTTTAGCGTCTTCACTAATAGCCAAAAGGCCATTGGCGGACTCTTCATCAATCCCTGCCTTGGTAAATATCTTAATTACCAAGTGGCTGGTTATTGCAAATAAAATCAAACCAGTAAAGTTGATGATGAAATTAATCAGTGGATAGCCCGAATCATTATGAGTAGATTGTTCAATTCGCTTTAGATAAGCCCTATGTACTGACTTTTTCCAACGGTGAACAACAATCAGCTCTACAGCAACACTTAAACCAATCACTAGTGTTAAAAACAGCATAAGTTGTATAAGACCTGATACCCCCCCGCCTGGCACTAATTTACTAAACGTTATATTAAACACATGCCAAAAATCATCCGTAGCTGAAATGAGTTCGGATACCCCTTTGCCTAAGGGGGTTGAAGCGTCTGTAATACCTTTTAATAAGGTAATCATAGACATTGATTCTTCAAAGCCTTGAGATGCATTAATTTCAGCTTTTTGCTGCAATGCATCAATCAATAAACTTCTTACTTGATCCTCGTTTAAAGGAGCAACAAAATTGCCTACTTCATTGGGCAGCAGGTCTTGTGTAATAAGTTGCTCCTGAGGGCGCTCTTTTGAGGAAAGCAATAATGGGTTTGCAAATGAGACAACAGATAGCATCCATAAAACAGATAGCAAAAAAAGTTGGGTCAATGGATGTCGAACTGTATTCATACTTTTATCTCTACATCGTTAATTTATTTTTATACGCAGAGTATAAATGTAAAGATAAGATAAAGTACGTAATAAACTGCCTAATACTCGATATTGTTTACATTTAAGATGCCATCTCCTAATAACAAGGTATTCGCCTATAGAAATCTCGAGAAAAAGAATACTGCGTTGCTCAGCGGTTTGCTCCAAGAGTCAATAAGAAGCCGATCGTGCGGCTTCTCATTAAGGACTGACCAAGTGGTTGATCGCTGCGATAAGAATTTCAGGGACCACACAAGCTGGTTCTATGCTCTTTTTTAGCATTGCCTTAATCAAAAACTACCCTGCACGCTAAAGTCGTTTGATAATTTTTCGCAGTGTATTAGCCTTAAGTTCGACAGGCTGCTAACCCTATGTTTAGAAAAATTGCGCTTTATATCAGCTCAGCTAACATATCATCGCTGAAGTCGGCGAATGCTTCACCGGCTTGTAACTTAGCGACATAATCGGGGCTGGCGATAAACAAACGGCCGATAGCTAGTAAGTGAAATCGGTTATTGAATCGCTTTATTGCCTGTCTGCCTGTCTTTCTGCAAACATTGAATCTGCTCAGTGGCAGCACCTGCCGTGGAAGCGGTGATAAATAAAAATATTCAACAATGGCAAGCTGGTTTTGTTGAAGTATTTGAACGGCCGCTCAAATCTGAAGAAATCGATAACAGCCCACTCCCGTTCAGCGCACCCAAAGCTTGGCAGTGCGAATATACGGCCTGAGAACTTATCCCCACACTCATCCTTGTGAACAAGTATTAGAGCAGCTAGCGGGGTAATTGTTTAAAGATGTATATCGCTAACATTTCAAGTAGCGAAAGTGGCTGACTGCAAAGCTTCGACTATTTAAGCTAACAATAAAACTAGCGAGCGGCTATTTTATCACTGAGTATGAGCCAAATAAGCCCATATTTTATACACTTTAACCTACCCATCACAAACCATCCTGCACCCCAAGGGCAATGTTTAGAATATAGTGTTTAGTCTATATGACATTTATTTGGTACCCCATATTTTCGACACAGCAGCGTTTGAACCAAATGCGCCCACAATCGACGAGACTATACCTATACAGAAAAAAACCACCACTGACAGCAGCGACCCTAGCTCATCACTGGAGTTTGCCACCCAAACTGAACCTAAAGATAAGAGAATGAACAAGGCACCTAGAATATTTAAAGCCACTCTGTGAGACTTTTTATAATTAGCGGGTTCTTCATTGGTTTCGAATAACTTTAGTATTGGCCAACATAGTCTGGTTAATATCTCTATCATAAAACCCCCATTGATTATAAGTAACTGCTCTTTAATCTGTATCTGCTGAACGCTATTACCCATCACAGCTGTTGCGCACCGGCTTAGATCATGCGCTTCGCGGGGCAAACATAATAATTGCCATACCTAATAGCGCCACACTTGAACCAACAATATCCCATGTTGTTGGACGAATCCCATCGACAGCCCACAACCAGAAAATGGCCATAAAAATATAAATCCCACCATAGGCTGCATAAACACGTCCCGCCGCTTCAGGATGCAGCGAGAGTAACCAAGCAAAAGCAGCCAAGCTAAGCGCAGCAGGTATCAACAAAAAAATTGACTTACTTTCACGCAACCAAAGATAAACTAAATAACAACCAAAAATTTCGGCCAGTGCTGTGACGATAAAAAGACAGACTGTTTTTAACTCTGGCAAAATAGGTTACCGGCAAGTGAATAAAGCTAACACCCTACTCAGCGAAATATGAGGAGCGAAGCAAGTGAAATTTTTAGGAAAATGCTTTGTTTACGCCCTGTATATGCAACAAATAATCAGTAAAAAAACCTCCCTTAGAGGCCTACTACCATCATACAGTGATGCACCAAGGGTAAGCTAAACAATCTTTATTAAACGCTAACTAATACCTAATCGCAAGGGCTGGATCACTCGATTATGGGCAAGACCCAAAGCGCCATTTCTTTAATGTTAAATGACGACAGTGGCGAAAATCTTTTATAAAGCAAATATTATTGATAAAACTGAAGGTACAAATCAAAACTAGCCTAGCCCGCATGTTGCATCAACCAACTACTTGATCAATAGTCTCTTCATTTAAGGCATTGTTTTTCAATTTAATTTTAAACCGCCGAGGAGATCTTTAACTTAGAGGCTTATTGTACCGCTTAGGCTAATTTCTTGTTTGTTTTTTAATCAGAGCCGAGCAAAAAGCCAAACGCTATACTCGCGCCTCTTTACTCGTGATGTTAATTTAGAATTATATTAAGACCGTGAGTCTATCC
>JAWUWK010000098.1:0-28155 GCA_034111875.1 Gammaproteobacteria bacterium | reverse complement strand
TTAATCTCATGTTGTTAGATCCTTGGATTTTGTTGTTTATTGTTCGCACCTTAAACGTAACAAAATCCCAAGGGTTTTCTAACTATTTCTGAAATTAATTAATAATTTACAACATGTTGCACCTTTCTGGATAGGCACTAGCTAGGTGATACTGATGTCCTATGCTGTTTTATACACTTTAGATACACATTCCACGGCGTTCCCTATAGACTCAGACCCTTGCTCGCAGAAGCGGACAAAGGTCTGAGTCTCAATTTTAAATCCCCTGTTAAAGAGCAGTACCAACCTATGATAAAGCCTCTAGACCTGCCTTGGAAAAGCCTAGATATTTTTGCCTTAGGGTTAACGATTGTCGGCTGGGGCGCGAATTTTCTGGCGATTCGCTATGCTGTTTTAGAAATCCCCAGTTGGACGGCCCTCACGCTGCGCTTATTTTTGGTCACTTGCCTATTGCTGCCTTTTTTACGTAACCCACTGGCGCATTTAAAAGCCTACTTAATGATCAGTTTAGTCTTAGTGCCAGGTCACTTTGGTTTACTTTTTTTAGCCTCTGAGCTCACCACTAATGTCGCGTCTATCTCACTATTTATTCAATTGAATCCTGCCTTCGCACTGCTGTTCGCCTGGTATTTATTGGGTGAGAAACCAGGAAGACGACGCCTCATAGGCATTGCTATTGCCTTTTTAGCGATGATTATCCTCTTTGACGAACCCAATTTAATGGGTATGGGCTTAGCGTTAGTCGCCGCGACATTGTCGGCAATGTTTATGGGTATTTACTCGGTATTGTTGCGCTCTATACACCGCTCAATTCGCCCGGTTGATATCATAGGTTGGACCGCTTTCTTTGGCACCCCTTTATTAGCGGTGATCGCCTATACCTTGGAAGGCTCACCTTTTAACACCCTCACAGAAATCAGTTCGAACGCCATTATCGCGGTATTATATACCGCCCTAGTCTCTTCAATTCTATGTCATGGAACATGGGCCTGGTTATGTCAGAGACACCCCGTGTCTCAAGTCGTGCCTTTTTCCTTATTGGTGCCTTTAGTAGCCGTTTCTCTCTCAGTCATATTACTGGATGAGAAAGTGACTTTGCAGATGATGATTGCCGGCATTTTACTCTGCTGCGGATTATTAATTATTGCTAAAACCAAGAATCGCACCAGTAAATAACCCTCCAGAGCCGCTCGGTTTTTACTTTAGGCGACGCTATTAAACCCGTTGAGGAGATTAGGAAGCAGTTAACAGGTCCAAAAGGCCCTGTAGGGTGACTCCTTATAAAAAGTATGTCTAAGCGATCACTACTTGGTCAGTTACCTTGGCGAAGGCTATGTTTGAGAGAATTGTTTAAACTGTATATAATAAAGGGCTATCCGCTTAAGCCGACCAGCTACTACATGTAGTAGTTATCGTGTTTTTATATCTTCATAAGTTAGTGGGGCAGCTAAGACAGCTTGTTCCAGAAGCCGATAAAACAAAAGCCCTCTTGATTTTGATTTCCTTCGATTAAACCTAAAAGTATATTCATCAAGATAATACTCTAACTGCTTTTCTCTTATGGCTCCTTGGTACGCACCTAAAAGCCATCTCTTAAGTAGCGAAGCCACTCTATGAACTCCAGGCATGGTTATATGTGCTGCAATATCAGACCCTAAATGAACAGTTTTATGATGAGGGAATCCATTTTCTTTAACGCAGTTATATACAGGAGAGCCATCACTATAAATAACACTACCAGGCTCTATCACATCAAGAATAAACTGTTCAATATTTTCTTTCGTTGCAGCAGAAACATACCTTAAACGTACTCGGCCAAAACCTTTTGGTTCAAGTAGTTCAACAGCTACTAGAACGACCATTTTATGCTTAGTATTTTGATTAATAATAGTTTTTCTTGAAACAGCTCCGCCAACAAACGTTTCGTCGACTTCCACGAGACCAGATAGTTTTTCTCTTTCAGGATTCACCATTGCTGAGCGTAGTTTATGTAATAATGTCCAAGAAGTTTGATAACTACCCAAGCCTAATAAACGTTGTATCCCAAGTGCGCTAATACCATTTTTTTGATTTGTAATGTACCAGATAGCACCAAACCAGTCTTTGAGAGAAACTCTGGTTTTATTAAAGATCGTGCTTGAAGTAGCAGATACTTCTCTACGGCAAGCAGTGCATTTTAAGGTGTTATTTTGTAATATATATGGCGTTTTCTTTAGATAACACCGAGGGCAAATAAAACCATTAGGCCAACGAAGCTTATAGAGATAATCGAGACAAGCTTCTTCGTTGTGGAACCAATCAGTAAATTGATTCCAGTGTTTAGGGTAATCGGTACCTGATATAGGCATATTGGCTTTTTGTGTCATTACTATATATTGACACAGGTGGGGCTAATCGGATAGCCCTTCATTATATACAGTTTCAACAATTCTCTCAAACATAGCCTTAATGATCCCAGCGTAATTGTCGGAAGCTTGGGTTGCATACAAATTATCAGCGGCTTTTCGAACGTTTTTAATACTGGGTACATAATCCACATTTATGTAATCGAGTGTTACAAATCCAAAAGCTTCTGATAACAAACAAGCATTGAGCCCTAGAGGAATAGGCTTTTTCCGCTTCGCATAGCGATCTTTTATTTGTGTAAAACCCTCCCATATTTTAATTTTATCACCGACAAACATCATAATATTGGCAATTTCAATCTTGGGAAGATTTTTAAAAAAGGCATCATCCAGCTTTTCTAAACGATCGTAGGTTAGACTCCGGGTCTGTTGCCCTGTTTTGCTTTCGCGGATGCGAAATCCTGGGTTTTTATTATCTAAGATATTGCCGGTAGTTCTGTCCCAAGCATTATCTAACTCTTGGAGGGCATCATCGAGGCGTTGATCACAATATATAGGTATCTTGGCATACCCGAAATCAGTCGCTATTTTTTCAGCGTCATCTACTAAAGCGTCATCTATCAAATCAGTGTCAATATCGCAGTATGACACGCTATCATTACAGTACAGCCTACCTCGATCAACTTCATGATATATTTTTTTATATACAAAAAATTCGAATAGATATAGATCAATGTATATATCAGTAGGTTTTCTTTTTAAGTATTGAATCATACTTTTTGTTACTGTAAATCCAAAATCATCACAAATTTTTAGCGCTGATGGATTTTTCCCGCTGTCATCGTCTAATTTCAATAGATCCATTAACTCATTGATATAGCTGTTGTCTTAGTCATATTCAAAAAAACAGTATTAAATAGTAAGCGCTCAATATACCCCATCTAATAATTTGCAGCTGTAAGCATTAGGCTAGTCCCAAATTCATCGATTTGGAGACCAACATGACTAAAGCTAAATACTGGCAACAACACATCACCGATTGGAAAAAAAGCGGGCTACGGTAGTAGCGGTGCCATGAATGGCAAAGAGCGATATGTACAGGATGTGCGGTCAGCTTATAGCTCCCGGCAAAAACTAAGTACTTACCTCCCTGTAAGCAATAGTAAAGAGCCCATCTACATCAAGTAAGCTATTTGGCGGTTCAGAAATAGCAAAGCGCTGACATGATTTATCTACATTGCTTACCTTATGTTAGAGCGTTATGTTGTTAAATTTAAGGTCATAAATCGGCTGTAGGGGTCTTCTTTATAATTTGCGAATGGGGCGCAAAAAGAAAACCCATGCTTTAAATATAAGCCCTGTGCCGGGATAAAATAATCCACTGATCCGGTCTCCAAGCTTAATTTTTTTAAGCCAGATAATGTTGCTTGCTCAACAATATGCATCAATAATTTGGAAGCGACCCCTTTATTTTTGTAGTGAGTTGATATTTTCATCGATTTTATTTCAGCATGGTGCGCATCAAGTTTTTTAAATGCCCCACAGCCGGCTAAGGAGTTACCCTCCCAGATGGTCCAAAAACTAACAGATGGATGTTTAAGTTCGTCTAAATCCAGAGCATGTTTACTCTCTGGAGGTGACGTTGCTTGCATATCCTTAAGATGCTCTTGTAAAAGAGAAAAAACCTCTTTACCCGATAAATCATCAAGCTTAATTTTATACACCCTACTTCCTATGATCTAAAACCTTAATAAATTCCCATATTATAGCACTAGTGTCCGGTTAAAAATTTAACATTGAAAAATCCATTTGTTCCACGCTATTTTTGTCTGGTTTTCGCCGTTTACCGCTTGGGTTTAACAACTCCATAACACTTCTGCGCTCCATCAAGTTTGCGCCGACTAATAGGCTAATTTGATAGCGCTAATCGCTTATCTACTATTAAAACTGACACAACTAACCTACTTAAGCAAGCGAACGCTCTACCAGATCTGCCTATTAATGGGTGCTAATTTGATGGAACATAGAAGCATAATGGAGCTGCTAAATCCATACTCTGTGCAGTTAAAGCCAGACAAAAACAGCGTGGAACAAATTAATTTAGAGCTATTAGATGCTTAACCGGACACTAGTGAATTGAGATATTAAATGTTTAACAGGACATTAGTGATGAATTTATTGATTGGTGATTGAAGAGTTATGATGAGAATGAGGTAAGAGTGAGTATGTCATTGAGTGGTAGTAGAGGAAATATAGTTGACTACCAGTGTTGTTTTTGAGCGCGAATCGTTTTTCTGAGCAGATTTCTGGCAAATTAAACCGGCTTAGGTATCAATAAAAATAGACTACAAATTTGAGAGTAATTTAGCTGCGAGAAAAAGGTTTATGCAAAAGTAAATACAGAAGCTTATCGCTGGCGATAAGCTTCTACTGTCAACTTAGCTGATATCAGAATCAGTTTGTTGCTGGCGGCGTTTGATCTCTCGTGGATCATTTGCAGCACGGGTACGTCGGCGTCTAACCGGCTCATCAGATTGTGCTTCAGCGGTAGGTGCAACCTCAGTCGTCGTTTTTGCAGCTACAATCGGTTCTATAGCCTCAGGCGCTGCTATCCCCTCAGGTGCTTCTGCCACTTCAGGGGTTTCTAACACTTCAGGGGTTTCTGCCACTTCAGGGGTTTCTGCCACTTCAGGGGTTTCTGCCACTTCAGGGGTTTCTGTGACTTCAGGGGTTTCTGTCACTTCAGGGGTTTCTGACACTTCAGGGGTTTCTTCCACTTCAGGGGTTTCTGCCACTTCAGGGGTTTCTACCACTTCAGGGGTTGCTTTCACTTCGGGCGTTGCTGTCGCTTCGGGCGTTTCGATAACTTCAAGGGCTGTCGTTGCTTCAACCGTCGCCTGTCGTTGTGCAGGTTTTTCTGGAGAAGGTTGTTTCAAAATGTCCTGGTTTTGAACAGGCGTATCGTTAGCTAGGCTGCTGTTAGCAATCGCGGCTGCAAGATCAGCAGAGGCCTTCGCAAAATTTTCATCTTTAACTTTCTCTTGCTCAGGTGCGATTGTAGTAGACGAATTATCTATTACTTTGGCTTGTTCATCAATAACAGTGTCGTTGACTTCAACTAACTCTGCTTTAGGGTTAAGCGCCTCTGAATTTTCTACAAAGTTACGATTGGCCTTGCGAGTGTTATTGCGACGACGCTTACCACGACCTGCAGGTGCGGCTGTGTACTCGGTAGTATCATCTTCGCTGCTGACGTTTGCTTGAGCTTCTGGTTTCGGTTTACGGTTGTCGGGACTCTTGCGGTTCCTACGACGACTCGGTTTGTGCTCTTCACTCGGCTTTTTCTCAGGAATGATAGATGTTTCTTCTGAATTAACAGTGATTACTTCATCTTGTCTGCCATTGCGACGTTTGTCTTCATCTTTTTCAGGTCGAGGGGTGCGAGAATTACGATTAGTTCTAGGTTTTGAATTGATGTCACGGCGCTTGCGGTTTTGAACGGGTTTGCGGGACTTATCTAACTCGTTCTGTTTGGCGTCGCTGTCGTCTTCAAATAAGCTGCCAAGGCCTAAAACGCTTAACAGTTTTTGTGCTAGACTTTTTTGTGGTTTAGCATTGGCAATAACCGTTGTTGATTCTTGTTTGGCTTCCATATCAGCCTTATTAGAAACAGGTGCGGGTACTGGTATTTGTGTGGGTGCCGGCGTTTTAGGTGCTACTGATTGTACTGCGGCTGTCTCACGTTTGATCGCTTGCTCAGGGTCACTGTCACTAAAGTGATCGATAGTCTCTGGTTCTGGTTGTAAACTGTAGCTTGTATCATTGGTCGAAGTGACTGAGTGATCGTCGCGCAAACGCACTACTTCGTAATGTGGCGTTTCCATATTTGGGTTAGGCACTATGACGATGCGTACTTTTTGACGTACTTCTATATCATGTACAATACGACGCTTTTCGTTGAGTAAATAGGTGGCTACTTGCACAGGTAAGATTGCTCTTATCTGTGATGTGCGATCTTTAGCTGATTCCTCTTCAATTAAACGCATGATCGACAGTGCAATTGATTCAGTATCGCGAATAGATCCTTGGCCACTACAGCGAGGGCATACGATACCGCGTGACTCTGTCAATGAAGGGCGTAAACGCTGACGAGACATCTCTAACAAACCGAAACGCGAAATTCGGCCCATCTGAACTCTAGCTCTATCGAGTTTTAATGAATCCTTCAAGCAATCTTCAACGGCACGTTGATTTTTAATAGGTGTCATGTCGATGAAATCGATAACCACTAGTCCACCAATATCTCTCAAGCGTAATTGGCGAGCAATTTCTTCTGCGGCTTCAAGGTTGGTATTTAAAGCAGTTTCTTCAATATCTCCACCACGTGTCGCTTTCGCAGAGTTTATATCGATAGAGACCAAAGCTTCCGTTGGATCGATAACAATTGAGCCGCCAGAAGGTAGTTTAACTTCTCGTTCAAAGGCTGTTTCTATTTGAGATTCGATTTGAAAGCGGTTAAACAGTGGAATTTCTTCTTGGTAGCGTTTTAACTTGTTCTCATAGGTTGGCATAACTTGTTGAACAAAGGTTAGAGCTTCGTTGAATGCCGTGTCAGTATCTATTAAGACTTCGCCAATATCAGCGCGTAGATAATCGCGAATTGCTCGAATGATGACATTACTTTCCTGGTAAATAAGAAAAGGCGCACTCTTTTGACTGCTCTGTTTGATCGCATCCCACAGAGTGTTTAGATAGTCTAAATCCCACTGTAATTCTTGAGAGGAGCGACCAACACCTGCGGTGCGCACGATAATTCCCATACGATCAGGAATAGTCACAGCATCGAGTGCGGATTTTAAGTTAGTTCTATCTTCGCCTTCTATACGGCGTGAAATACCTCCGGCTCTTGGGTTATTTGGCATTAATACTAAATAACGCCCCGCCAGAGAGATAAACGTCGTCAGTGCAGCGCCTTTATTGCCGCGCTCTTCTTTATCGACTTGGACTATAACTTCAGTGCCTTCTTTGATCACGTCTTTAATATTCGGGCGACCGCCGCGCGCAGGTGATTTAATGAAGTACTCACGGGATATTTCTTTTAAAGGCAAAAAGCCGTGACGGTCAGAACCGTAGTCGACAAATGCAGCTTCAAGACTAGGCTCGACGCGAGTGATTTTGCCTTTGTAAATATTCGACTTTTTCTGTTCACGGTTACTCGATTCAATATCGAGATCGTAAAGTTTTTGGCCGTCGACAAGGGCAACACGCAACTCTTCAAGTTGAGTTGCATTGATTAACATTCTTTTCATTTTGTACTCTCAATAAAGAGCACTTAATAAATACTTATAAATAATAAATTGTATTGAGCTTTCTGTTGAAAATTTTTATTTCAACTATCTACTTTGTAAATTCATTCTTCGCCGTCAATTATTAAGGGCTCGTAGTTGAGTGCAAAACGTTTCAGACATCAAGTTGGTTTTCTAATGGTCTAACGAGCAGTTGCAGACTAAGGAATAATTTCAATATTAAGCACAATAAGTGCTATAAAACTGGACTCTCAACTTAATCTTGCAAAGGTTACTGCAAGTATATTACATTTATTTTAGTGGAATCTTTTGCCAATATTGTTATTTAAATTCGCTGTGTCTGGATTGAAATTCTCACCAGGTTCCGGGCAAAAGCACATCTCTAAAATTCAACTTGTATGACGCGCCGTATTTGTACTCAAACATTAAGCATTATCTAGGACTTGCTAATTTAGGTACGTAATTAACCTAAAAATTAATTGTTTCATCTATAGAGATGGCAAGTACTAAGTAGTGCGTGAAAAATAATTTTTGACGCTTAATTCATATTTTGAGCTTAAACGTCAATAAATTCGGTTATATGACTAGTCTCTTTTTAGCCATCCTGAAATCAGTTTAAATCACCTGAATAATAGGTACTGCCAAAAGAGACATTAGTCCGCTAGGATAGAAAGCATGCTGATTGTGTTGTTAAATGTCAGCGCCAAAATGCGATTTACCTATATTACAATAATACCTTGTTTAAAGGTGTAATAATCGCATTTAGCTAAAGCTTTAATAGCCCAGCAGCGGTAGAATACCAGCTTACGTTAGTTCCATCAATTAAGGACTGTAGTTTTTACCTAAAATCGCTATCCAAGGGTAACCAAGCATAGTCCTGTGCATTATTGATTTGTGATTGAGTGTTATTACTAGAGACCTCAGCATAGTTATAAGATTTTTAAATACAGAGTTAAAAACAAGCTGACAATACCATTTACTTCAGTAAACTGAGCTTTTGCGCTTATTTTTACCTGATCTTTATTTCATTCATAACCTTATGAAGTGGTCTCTACCAATTAAATATTGAATTTTCCATAAAACCTGGTATCAGTAATTTTTAATGCAGCAAACATCAAACCGGACAGCAATAACCTAATTATGCCAAGTAAAAAAAGAATGCTCAGACAACATAAACAGCGCTTAACTAAACCTTCAGTCAAACGCATTTCTAAGCCAGCAATTCCCAAAGAGTCGATAACCGAGGAAAAGCCAGAAATAGTTAAGGCGAATGTCAAAGTCCGTTTCATTGATGTCACTGAAGACCAAGAAGGTCAGAGAATCGATAATTTCCTGCGCACCGCTTTAAAAGGGGTCCCAAAGTCGATGATTTATCGTATCGTACGAAAAGGTGAGGTCAGAGTTAATAAAGGTAGGGTTAAACCTGATACTAAGTTATCAGCAGGTGATATTGTGCGTGTGCCCCCCGTTAGAACCGCGCCAGAAGGTGAAACCTTTAAAGCCAGTAGCGGATTAATCGCTAAGCTTGAAAGCGCGATTCTTTATGAATCCGATGCGCTATTAGTGATTAACAAACCTTCTGGTCTTGCAGTGCACGGTGGCAGTGGTATACAACTAGGTCTGATAGAAGCGCTGCGCCAAATGCGTCCGACCTTAACTTTTTTAGAATTAGTTCATCGACTAGATAGAGATACTTCGGGCTGTATAATGATTGCAAAGAAACGTAGTATGCTGCGGCATTTGCATGAAGCTCTCAGACAGGGAATGGGTATTTCTAAAGTCTATCATGCCCTTGTGATAGGGCGCTGGGATGCAGCAGATCAAAAAATTGACGCACCGCTGAGAAAAAACGAATTAAGTTCTGGTGAGAGAGTTGTAAAAGTTCAAGAAGATGGTAAAGCTTCTATTACATTGTTTAAGGTTCTCAGACGCTTTGCTAATATAGCTACTTTAGTTGAAGCGAAACCTGTGACCGGAAGAACACACCAAATTCGAGTACACAGTCAATTCGCTGGGCATCCAATCATAGGTGATGAAAAGTACGGTGTTGAAGCTATTAACAGTAAAATGCGTGACAATGGCATTAAACGTCTATTTTTGCATGCCGCTGCACTTTCAGTCACTTTGGCGGATGGCGAGAAATTACATTTCAAAGCACCATTAGAAAATAATTTATCTGTTGCGATTGATCAGTTAGCAATCCAACACAACCAGTATGAGCAAAGGTCTTAATTTATGCAAAAAGAGCTGGTCTACACTAGCGCACAGAGCATACTGATGCGCGGAGAGCAACCGACAGTCGATAGCATTATGGCTTCCACAGGGTTAGATCATGATGTTGTTGAAGCAGAGTTGCTTAGTTGGTGGAGCGCTGTGCCTGAAAAGCTTAGCTTTAATGATGTCGTTGTGTCTGTTCCTGGATTACCTGAATCACTGGCAACCGCTTTTGGCCGTATTTGGCATCAGGCGATTGAGGAGGCTGAAACGCATTTGCGTGCTGACTCAAGAACCTTAAATCACGCCAATGAAGAAGTTCGAAAACTCTCTGAAGAAACATTAAAAGAGAGTCACAACCTTACGTCTCATTTAGAAACTCAGCTGCGTAAGTCGAAAATAACACTTGAAGATTTTCAAATTCACAACCGTTCATTAGAAGCTGAACTGAGCGTGGTGAAAACAGCTATTGTCAATGAGGCGACAGGTCGTAAAAAAGAAGAACACTTAAGGTCTAAGTTAGAAAATGATTTAGTGCATTTACGCAAAGCCCATGAAGACTCTAAGCGCACTTTTGAGCAACGCTTGAAAGAAGACCAGCGACACGCCTTGGATCAAATCAGCAAATCTGAAGCTGATGCGCGATACTATCGTAATGCGTCCGAAAAATTGCGCGACGACGCAGGTATGAAAGAAACTATTTTAACCAAGAAAAACCATGATTTGCTGTCTGAAATTGCTCGCCATGAAGTCCGCATCGATACACAGTACACGTTAATTCGCTCTCAAGAAGAAGAGTTGAAAATGGTTAAGCAGCTTGGTCAATCTCAATCGAGAGAAATGGCAAGTAAATCTTCAGCTTTGCTGGCGGCGACCAATAATACTAAAAGATTAGAGCAAAAACGCAAAGAACAAGACGGAGAAATAAAGCGGCTTAACCAAAAAGCGCTTAACTCAGCGACTGAATGGGGACGCCGTGAAAACTTATTGAGAAATGAATTGCGCGCAGCACAAGAAGAATTGCAAAGAGCGCAGCTAAAAGTAGTGAGTCTAGAGAAGCGCAGCATCTCACAAGATGAAGAAATTCGCCGCCTTAAATCTAAATTATAACACATTGATTTTTTTAAAAAATATTATCGAATCAGTCTCTGCAGAGCCTATTTCGCAGCAATAGAGTACAGCTTTGTCACGACGGCTATCAGGAAGGTTCAGCAGGGACGATGATAATAATTGTATATACAATAAATTTCATGTAATGGAGCTGTTGATCTATAAATACGTCACATTGAGGAATAGGTATTAATGAAACTTCAACAGCTTAAGTATATTTTAGAAGTTGAAAAACATGATTTAAATGTGTCAGCGACGGCCTTGAGTTTATTTACATCCCAACCAGGTATCAGTAAGCAGATACGCTTACTTGAAGATGAACTTGGGGTTAAGGTTTTTACACGCAGTGGTAAACATTTAACCAGAGTGACACCTGCCGGAAAAGCGATACTCGAGATAGCGAGTGACATATTACAAAAAGTTGAAACTATTAAAAAAGTATCTCAAGAGTACAGTGACGAACACAAAGGCAGCCTCTCTATAGCCACTACGCACACTCAAGCAAGATACGCACTGCCTGTAGCTATCACTCAATTCATGAAACGTTATCCAGATGTGTCGTTACATATGCAGCAAGGCACACCAATGCAAATTTCTGAAATGGCGGCTAGCGGCAAAGTCGACTTTGCAATCGCCACTGAAGCATTAAGTCATTTTAGTGATTTAATAATGATGCCTTGTTATCGCTGGAATAGGTCGGTGGTTGTACCTAAAAATCATCCGCTGGCACAAGTCTCGCAATTGACTTTGAAAGAGCTCGCCAAACACCCGATAGTCACTTATGTGTTTGGTTTTACCGGCCGTTCAAAGTTAGATGATGCCTTTAAGCGACAAGCTCTAGAGCCTAAAGTTGTGTTTACGGCGGGGGACTCCGAGGTGATTAAAGCTTATGTTCGCTTGAATCTGGGGGTGGGAATTATTGCAAGCATGGCATTTGATCCTCAAGTTGACACAGATTTAGTCGCGATTGATGCCAGTCATTTGTTTGATTCCAGTACCACTCAGATAGGCTTTAGAAAAGGCACTTTCCTGCGAGGTTACATGTTTGAGTTTATCAGCTTATTTGCGCCGCATTTAACCTCTGATCTGGTAAATCAAGTGATGGCTTGTGACAATCGTATGCAAATTGAAGAGATGTTCGCCCGGCATACGTTGCCGGATATGAACTAGAGCTCAGCCCTGCATAAGAAGCCTATCGATGGGCTTTGATGGCGCTTAAAACGACTAGAATTATCTGCTCCACATAGCGGCTTGTATTGTTTACAAGACCCGCTATTAGTCAGCACTTAAGCCGCGTAGTATTGTTTTATTTGCTGGATTGTCTGATCTACATCTGGCTTAGCAATGTCTAGATGCAATACGATTCTGCAATTAGTTGCATCACTAATACAAATCGAAGATTTGATTAAATGCTTTGCTAAGGTTTCTGTGACTGCTTTGCCAGCGGCGAGAGGGAAATTCACAAACAACATATTAGTTTCTATCTGACTGATATCCACAGATAGCGGTTCTATTTGATTTAGCTGTTGGGCAAAATAGAGCGCTAATTGATGATCTTTTAACAGTCGCTCAACATTATTATCTAATGCATATATACCTGCAGCGGCAATTATCCCAGCTTGTCGCATACCGCCGCCGAGCATTTTCCTCAAACGCTTAGCCCGTTGAATAAAGTTACTTGAGCCGCTCAGTACCGACCCCGCTGGAGCTCCCAAACCTTTAGACAAACAGAGTGAGACTGAGTCAAATGCTTGGCATAATTTGGCGGCACTATGGCCTGTCGCCACAACCGCATGCATAAGTCTTGCGCCATCTAGATGGGTATTTAAATTATTTTCTTTGGCGAGAGCGGCTATGGCTTCAAGTTCCGCTTGAGGTTGAATAAAACCTGAGACAGTATTCTCGATACTCACCAGTTTAGATTGCGCGAAATGGGAGTCATTCGGACGAATCGCCGCGGCCACTTGATCGGCGCTAATATAACCTCTGTCCGTGGCGCTAATGCTCTGCATGACAAGACTGCCAAGCACAGAAGCGCCGCCTGCTTCATGGCTATGAGTATGGTAACTGTCAGCGACTATGACCTCGTCACCGCGCTGACAGTGCGACATAAGTGCCAATAAATTACTCATGGTGCCCGTGGGCACAAACAAGCTGGCCTCTTTATTGAGTAATTGCGCAACCTTTAGCTGTAACTGATTAATACTGGGATCCTCACCATAGACATCGTCACCTACAGCCGCTGCGCTCATATATAGGCGCATGGCACTCGTAGGTTTAGTTACAGTGTCACTGCGATAATCGATGGTGGGTGTGATATCTAACTTTTGTCCGGCAACGGGGTAGCTATTACTCATGGTTATCTCCTATTAAAACGTGACTAAAAAATGGTCGTTCCAATAGACATAAGCAAAAATCTGAAATTAAATCAGGCCATTAGAATGGATGAGTTTCAGTTGTTTATCTATGCCATTAAACTAGGCCAATTGGAGATACAGTTTTACCACAATTTAAACCTGAGGCGAGAAGAATCTTTCAGTCCTCACTAAGTTTAAGCAGCCTCGACACGTTAGGCTTTGATAAGGGGGAGGGGCTTAAGAGAGGTATAATGCCGGAGGTGATTCAATATTTAAGCTGTTAAGAGGTGATTAGTTTAAATAAGTGAAGAACATTCAATAGACATATGGTTAGGGATCGTGACTATTTAGCACTAGGCAGCATCAAGTTGTTTGGGATATATATTAGTTTTAGGTATGCTAGCCTAAACACTCAACGTTCAAATCTGTGTTGTTGCAGATAAAGTGCTTCATCATACAGTATTGGAACAAGCCTTTGCCAAACGAAGCCGCACTTAAGCGAGAAGACTTGCCCCAAAGGGCTATAGTAGGAGTTATTAATGCTAGATTTACTGCCTGAAATTTGTGATCAGTATGCTGATAAGGTAAAAATTTTGAACCCGATATTGAGTAACTATGGGGCTAGACAAACCTTTTATGGCGAAATCGTCACTCTTAAGGCATTTGAAGATAATTCAAAAATCCGCGAGTTACTCTCTCACTCAGGTGAGGGTAAAGTACTAGTAGTTGATGCTGGCGGCTCTTTGAGACACGCTATGCTAGGCGACATGTTAGCTGATATGGCGGCCAGTAATGGTTGGAGTGGAATCTTGATTCACGGCTGTATACGCGATGTGAACGCGATATCAAAAATTGATTTAGGGGTCCACGCCCTCGGAGTGCATCCTTTAAAAACTGAAAAACGCGGTTTGGGAGATATCAACGTGGCTATTAATTTTGGTGGTGTTTCATTTTATCCTGGCGACTTTGTCTACGCCGACAACAATGGGGTATTGGTGAGCCCAGAGGCGATTGATTTGAAGGGGTTAGGTTGGGTGTAAGTAAGGAATTTGTAGCAGAGAGTTGCTCTGCTACAAATTCCTTGTCAATGAGTTAAAAGTCATCCGCAGAGTGTCTTTCCGACATTTGCAAGCTCTCTTCACCCCATACCTTATTAACTCTAGAGCCTCTTTTGACAGCATCTCTAGATTTAATGCTATTTGCCCAACGGTTAATATTTTTATAGCTGTTGACGTCTAAAAACTCTTGGGCGTTATAAAGGTCTCCAACCACTAGCGCTCCATACCAAGAATAAATAGCGATGTCAGCAATGCTGTATTCATCGCACATATAGTCTTTGTCTGCCAAATGTTGATCTAGCACATCTAGCTGACGTTTGACTTCCATGCTAAAGCGATCAATACAGTATTCAAACTTCTCAGGTGCATAGCTATAAAAGTGGCCAAAACCACCGCCTAAATAGGGAGCGCTACCCATTTGCCAGAAAAGCCAAGATAAACACTCAGTGCGTTGGGCTGTTGAAGTAGGTATCAAGGCATTAAATTTTTCCGCTAAATAAAGCAGTATTGCACCTGACTCAAACACGCGAGTCGCTGGAGAAGTACTGCTATCGAGCAGTGCGGGTATTTTTGAATTAGGATTAACCTCCACAAAGCCACTACTGAATTGATCACCTTCATTAATATTGATCAAATAAGCGTCATATTCGGCCCCAGATATACCTAGGGCTAATAGCTCCTCAAGCATAATAGTCACTTTAACGCCATTGGGAGTAGCGAGAGAGTGCAGTTGGAGGGGGTGCTTACCTTCTTTTAGCGGCTGCTGGTGAGTTGCGCCGGCTGTCGGCTTGTTGATGTTGGCGAATTGGCCACCATTTTTTGATTTCCATTGCCATACTTTATCGGGAGTGTAATCTGCTGTGTCGCTCATAAGTAATTCCAATACCTGGTTAAAAATTAAAAAAAAATCAATAGATTAAATAGAAAGATATCTAAGGTTATTGTTCAATAGTAATCTAAGCAGTATTAAGTACAAGAGAACATGGGCTTAAGTATAATATTTTTTGGATTGATTAAAACCGGACAGATAACACAGTGCAATTAAGAATTGTTTGCAAGCTGGCTGAAAAGTAGTGGGCCTTTAAATTCACGTCCTATTGTTTGCAGGGGATTTTAATCGCATTATTAACGATTTTTCTGATCGCTAGTCAAAGCCAAAGCGAGGGGTTCATCACGATGTATAGCCAACGCAAACCGATTAAATAGCTGCTTATCCTACTTGCACAGGCCAACCAGCTTAGAGGGTTCTTAGAGAATCGGCACCCAGACGTATCGATCAATCATGCGCAGTCAAGTAATCAAGTCCCGAAGATTCTGTAGTCTGTCCAGCCAGAGGCGGTGTTTTCAATCAACCATCCCAATCTTTCTAGCGAGAGCCTGTGCAAAGCAGGCCTCTATCCCTCTGTTCGCTGGTATCATGTGGGTGCCTCGGGCGTCGATAAATTACTGCCTTGGACATCAAGTGACGTGCTAGTGAGCAATGGCGCAGGCGTGTTGGCAAAATATTTGGCTGATAGCGTCATAGGGGCGATCTTAGCAATGAATAATCAGCTGTCGATCTATCAAAAATAGCAACGTCAAAAACACTGGATACCACACTCATTTACCCCTTTATGCCAGCAAACCTTACTGATTGTGGGCTTAGGCGCGGTAGGCCATAAAGTGGCTGATAATGCAAAAGCGCTAGGCATGAGAGTCATAGCGACCCGCCGTAATAGTCGGGCTTATAAAAGTGTCGATCACTTATATTCGACGACCGATCTAGCTAATGTGATTGATCAAACCGACTTTGTATCATTACACTTACCCCTAAATACTGGCACAAGTGATCCCATGAATTCACAAATGTTTAATAAAATGAAGGCAGGTGCCTGTTTTTAAATACGGCAAGAGGAGGGGTAGTCGATGAGGCGGCTTTAATCGAAGCGCTGCACAAGTAAAAACTCAAAGCGGCTTGTTCAAACAAGAACCGCTTGCACCACAGAGCCCTTTATGGGAAATAGAAAACTTAATGATAATCCCAAATATTGCTGATGTGCTTATGTGGTTTTGAGCGCAAATATCTAGCGTTTTTCAGTGAAAATCTAACCCGCTGGAATCAGTGAGAGGCATTAAATAACCAGTTATCTTTTTAATCAAGACCTTTAGTCGCTGCTTAGTGCAAAGGTCTCTATCAATAATGAACGGTGTTTTTCCTGCAACCCAAGGACGTAATGGGGCATGGCGCGGCTAGTGGATATCGGTCACAAAGAGAATATAGATAGATAGATAATGACTTTTATACAGCGACTAAGATAGTCGCTCAGGCTTCACCCAAGGGCTCCATCAAGGTCACAAAGCCACTTATGATGATCAATGTCTACAGGCAAAGTTCGATTGTTGGCGTTATAAGGTAAAGCTGTTGTTCTGCTAGGCCGGCGCGAAGTCCCTACCAGCGTGACTGGGGGATTGCCATAAGGTCATTGAACTGTATTGACTGCAGGCGGACAGTGCACTTTGCACACACTTGTCAAACAACTCTAACAGAGGAAGCTACTCTAAATCAATCACTTGCTCGCCCGTCGTGACGCGAGCATTTTTCCGGTTTTTTTTGCGACGCAAAATTGTAAAAGGTAAGTGTTGAATCGGGAAATCGCTATTGGGTCTGTTCGCCGATTCTAGCAACTTGACTAACGCTTGGTTGTGAAAGTGATTAATAAATGACATCTATATTTACGAGACTTCAGCCTAAGTATTAGTATAGTGAGTTTTATTCCAGTGAACGTTGCGGTTGTGGTTTTCCTGAGCTTCATTCATAGAATGATGCTAGGATTCTGCTGATTATTTAGAAAACGCTTCTTCATGCAACCACTTGGCGTGTTGAGGCGCACGTTTAGTGACCGACCACTCCTCGATCATCGCCGGAGCGACTGCTTTTAATGCTGCTAATTGCGCGTCACTGCCACTGCGATAAGTCAATTCTAAGCGGTGGCCATTGAGATCAAAAAAGTATATTGAATAGATAATACCGTGACTGGTGATTCCTATTACATCAATACCTTTTGCTTCTAATTCAGCTTTAGCCGCGACCAATGCATCTCTATCTTCAATTTCAAAGGCAATGTGCTGAACCCATTCAGGGGTGTTTAAATCGCGACTCATTTGCGGTTGTGTGGGTAATTCGAAGAAAGCTAGAATATTTCCCATACCAGCATCTAAGAATACATGCATATAAGGGTCTGGTGCTTTTGTGGACGGCACATAATCTTCAGAAATAGCCACTAAAAGCTCCATATTTAAATGCTCTTGATACCATTTAACGGTCTGTTTTGCGTCCTTGCATCGATAAGCCACATGGTGCATTTGTTTTATATTGATCATATTACCCCCTCAGTTATTTGGTGACTTTTATTATTATTATTAACAAAATATTAGTATCATACGTTACTAAAGTCAACCGCAATGTGATATGTTTAGCGGTTATAGATTAAGTGTTTTTAGCATCTTTAAGGGTTAATCCAAAGGTCTTTGGATCCTTTGTTAGCGCACACTAAACGGTCAAAATATCTTATTTAATAGAGCCTGATTCCCTGACTTTAAAGCGGATATAGCGTGCATAATATTGGTTTGTGTTGGTATGAAAGTGGCTTTGAAAAATCTTAGCTTGAAGCCTCGATTATGTGGACGTTTTTTAACCGCTGTATAATCAATAATGTGGAATAGATTCTGCATTTAAATCACTGATTCAGGGAGAAGTTAAAGGCTAACCCCGAGAATCTTATTGCGTCAATAAAGTCGTGAACTTGGATCCAATTAAAAATGCTAAAAAACAAATCAGACTTTGATTTACAACAATTCTTTCCGTATCAGTTATCTCTTTTGGCAGGGCGGAGCAGTGAGTACATCGCTAAAATACATAGACAGGAATATGACTTAAGCAAGTTCGAGTGGCGCATAGTCGCAACTATAGGTCAGCATGCGCAAATGTCAGCCAAAGATATTTGCCAATTCACTGGCCTTGAAAAAATGCAAACCAGTCGGGCGATTAAAAAACTGGTCTCTAGAGGTTTGCTCCACCAGCAGACCTGCGATAGAGACAGGCGTGCAGTGCTAATTCAACTTTCTGCCAAAGGGTTGCAGATGTACACAGAAATCATGCCCTTAGTTAAGCAGCAAGAGCAGCGAATGCTCGCGGGATTGTCCGGTTACGAGCGCAAACAATTAATGCTGTTAACCCAGAAACTCAGCAGTCAATTAGAGAATTAACGAATTAAAGGTCTTGTACTATCCGTTAGTTATTGTAAACACGCTGAATGTTAACATCAAAAATTTTTAATCAGAGGCGCTAAAATAGTACCTAATTTAACATGAATCTCAGGGCTCTATGGAAAAAGATATGCAAGCTGTATTTATAGCGATGCGGTAAAAACCCCAATAGGTCATTATGGCGGTGTGCTCTCAAGCATACGTACCGATGATCTAGGGCCGCTGCCAAAAAAGCGCTGGTAGGCGAAGCCCTCAGGTAAACTGGCAGCAAGTAGAAGAAGTATTCTACGGTAATGCCAATCAAGCCAGACAAGACAACCGCAGTCGCCAGTCAAAAGGTACTTAAGCAGGCGGGCTTAACGCTAGCGCAAATGGATGTTATAGAATTAAACAAAGCCTTCGCCGCCAAGGCGCGCTTGCCGTGATGCGCAAACTAGATTTTAAAAAATGATAATTTAAGAGTTAACAATGGCGGAGCCATTGCCTTAGGTCATCCTTTGAGCATGAGGGGCGCTCGCATAATCACTACCACCGCCTACCAATTAAAACGTGCTCAAGGCCAATATGCGCTGTGCACTGTGTGTAGGTCTAGGCCGGGGAATTGCGCTAATGATTGAAGCTATATAGTCAGTTTCAATCCCTAAACTTTCTTGCCTGCAATTAGCCAAAAGCTTATAGAGAAAGTGATTTTTTTGTGAATTTTATCATCTAGAACTAACAAATAATGCCCCTGACGCTTCAACATTTGGTTGGCTACCTAATAGGCTTTTCCAGCTGAATTAAAGGGGGTTCCTGCCAGCCTATATCAATAATCGATGTCAATCTAAACACCTATTGAGCAACTCAAACAAGCGAGAAGGCAGATGATAAACAATAGTCTAGAGGCCATTAATCTATTAGATAGGTCTGTGTACAATCAAAGTATAACCGAAGGCAAAGTTCATGACAGCCAGCGTGAGATACTTTTATACGCGCGGCCGAGTTCTGTCCTGATCCAGCCTATATAGAGCAAAGAGAGACAGGCGAGCCGCACTAGATATTGCCATCAGACTCTACTAAAAGGGTTATCCTTATCGGCTTTTTATTGAGCAAGAGAAACTACCAAATACAGCAATTTGGGTCAGTACATAAGTTGATAACGGCCTTTCACAATCTATGAACTGCACGATGAGTTGGCACGTATTAGGTTTATGGAACTTGTTAAACATCGGATATTTTCCGGATCAAGGCTAATGGCAGCTAATATTAGCCATAAATGTCATACAAACGGTGAGACAGGAGTAATGAATAGGGTTCTCTAGTATAGGTAACCATCCCATGCTATTAAGGTTATGTTATAGTGATGGCCATTCAAAATAGGACAAAAACATGACTGCAATTAGGCCCTTTCACATCGCATTTGCGGTACACGACATTGAGCAAGCACGGCGCTTTTATGGAGAGGTACTGGGACTTTCCGAAGGCCGCAGTGCCGATACTTGGATAGATTATAATCTATACGGGCATCAAATCGTCGCGCATTATAAACCGCCAAATAAAACTAGCGTCGAAGAACCCGTCCATCACAATCCGGTCGATGGTCACGATGTGCCCGTTCCACATTTCGGTGTAATCTTGACAATGGAAGATTGGAAAACCTTGAGAGATCGTCTGATCGCTGCACAAATCCAATTTGAAATTGAGCCATACATTCGCTTCGAAGGCGAAGCCGGTGAACAAGCGACTATGTTTTTCCTTGACCCATCGGGTAATGCGCTTGAATTCAAGGCGTTTAATGACCTATCAAAATTGTTTGAGAAATAGAGAAGGCAAAATCTAAGGGTAAGAACAGGGAAGCCTAAAAGATAAGTTAAAGCCTGCCTAGATGGAAAAGTTGTCTTTTTAGTGTCAGAATATTCACGGAGATGGTCCCTTTAACACGCGGATTATTTGAAGCTTTATGCATTTAGGAGGATTTAATGGAGATTACTGGCGAATGTTTTTGTGGAGTAGTTAAATATAATCTCAATGGCTCATTGCGAGATGCGCGTTCTTGCCACTGTTCTAGATGTCGCAAAGCATTCAGTTCTCAAGCCTCTGCATACGCTTTAGTTAACGCTAAAGAATTCCAATGGATCTCTGGTGAGAAAACTCTTACTTCTTATGTTGGCAAACATGGTTTTGGTCTGCAGTTTTGTAGTCATTGCGGGTCAACTCTGTGTGGCGTTTTTAATGGTATTGTTCACGGCATTACCTTAGGTTGTGTTAATGAAGACCCTGATGTTGAACTTGGCAGGCATATTTATGTGGGCTCTAAAGCACGTTGGGAGATTATTGCAGAAGGGATTCCTCAGTATCAAGAAAATGCATAAAACTGTTAAAAAAGGATGAAATAGAGTTTGCTTTTGCATTATCTAGTGCACACTCTTGATTATACAACGGTTAGAAAAATATCCGCTTAACCTCTACAGTGAAGCTAAGATTTTTCTATATCCACTTTGAAGTCATTGTACCAGGTTTAAATATGAATCAAGTTAGAGGTTTTGTTTTTTCAGTTGTGATCGTCATCATTATATTTTTAGTATCAGCCATAGCTGCTGGACTGCTGGCAGATGTTATTGGTGTTTGGAAAAAACCCGTTATAGGCTCTACCGCCGCTTTTTGTGTGGTTATCTCAGGTTATGTCACTGCACCTAGCCATAAACTGTTAGCAGCAACCATTTGGTTAATGGTTGGCGCAATTGCAGCTTGGTTTTTATCAGCTAATTCACCTTACCCAGAAGATCAGCCTACATTATTACCTATGTTTATCACTTACGGTGTTGGCTTAGCGGCACTATTAATCTGTGCGCTGTGGCATAAAAACATAACCAATAAGGGCGTTAGACGCCAGTTAGCAGATTAATTAAAGGAATCTATGCTAGTTGTAGATTCCGAATTCGCTCACTTTAAAATGTGCAGATATATTCTTGTTCAATACAGTGTTGGATTGTCCCATGCGGAATAGACAAGCCAATATGCGGGATACCCCAACCACCTCTAATGGTCGACAATCACTCATTAAAAATAGTGCGCGACGCTTTTTTTAGCTGAGAGAGGAGCCACACATCAATGTTTATCCCAAAAAGCTTTCCCCCTTATGAATGGGGCACTTGATTAAGTCCATTATCTCTGCGATCAAGTTTTTGAAATTCGCATTGTTAGTGGAGATGAAAAAAAGGCGTTAATATTGATTTAAAGAATCACGGGTTTGACCAGTATGTTGCAGTGGTTGTTTGCGGTGATGATGTAAAGTTGAGTAAGCCTGACCTTGATTGTTATCTATTAGCTGTATAGCGGTATTTTTTTGTGGTTAGGATAGGGGAATATAGTGATAAAATGTCAATTATGACGCTCAGTCTAGATTAAAAATGTCATGCTTAGCCGTATTATTGATCTTGGCGATTTATTGTATCTATGCTCGATTTATATTAGCGAGATTTATCAAAAAAGCCGTTATCAGTGCTTAAAGCCATTCATCATGCCGCAATTATTTGTTCAGATTACGAAAAATCTAAACATTTTTATACATCAATCTTAAAGGTCAAAGTTATTGAAGATAATTATCGAGAAAAGCGTGATTCTTATAAACTTGATCTTGAGTTACCCAGTGGTGGGCAAATAGAGTTATTCTCATTTCCAAATTGTCCCAAACGACAAAGCTTCCCTGAAGCTCTAGGGTTGAGGCACTTGGCATTTAGTGTTGATTCTGTAGAGGCTATTAGGGCTTATCTTGTCTGTGCAGGTGCTGATGTTGATGTTGATGTTGATGTTGATGTTGATGTTGATGTTGATGTTGATGTTGAACGTATTAGAGTTGATGAATATACCCAAAAAAAGTTTACATTTTTTAGTGACCCTGACGGTCTTCCATTAGAGCTCTATGAACAAACTGCTAACACACAGATAACCTGCAAAGCAAATTTTTTAGTCGCTAACGTCAATATGCACTAGATTATGATTATAACAGTAAATTTCTAATATATTTCCAAGTGGATCTTTCATCTCAATTTTGAGATAAGGTTTGATTACTGGGTAGTCATTGCTATGTTTTGGTAAAGGCATTTCGCCGTCTGACTCGACAATGTTCTGAGCTAACTCTTCAATGTTAGGGTCTTGAACACAGAAGTGGAAGCGCCCGGTTTTCAAGTATTCGAAAATGTCCTCAAGATTAATCTGTCCCTTAAACTCGAATAGCTCAACATCTATTCGATCGGCGGCTGAAAGGTGAGCTATTCTAAACGTATCCCAGCTTATGTCTGAAGTCATTTCAGCTATTTCGCTGACGTCTTCTGCTGCCTCTGTTGGTTTTACAATCACATACCAGTCCATGACTTCAGTATAAAAAGTTAGGGCTGGCGTTAAGTCGGGAACTAATACGGTGATATGTGAAAGACTGCGCGGGTACTTATTACTCATAAACTACAACTTTTTTATTCCTTTACAAAGATGATACGAAACAGGCAGTATTAGTAAAATTATAATTTATTATGCATTTGAGTATTAAATTTAATGATTAATCTTGTTTGGCTTCGCATTCTTTTTCAACAATAACTTTATATGACTCAGTCAAAGGTTAGTCAGCAAGTGCACAAGCTCGAAGAGCTCTCTAGGTCAACTGCTGCTGATTAGGAATGGTTTGAAGTTTATCCTCGCGAGTACTTATTGATTGGTGTTGTAAAAGTAGTAGAAAACAGGCAGTATGATTTAATATGCATATGAGTATAAAATCAAATGATTAATCCTGTTTGGCTTCGCAGTTTTTGTACACTGGTAGAGGTAGGTCATTTTACCCGTACTGCTGAACACCTTAACATGACTCAGTCAGGGGTTAGCCAACATGTGCGTAAGCTTGAAGAGTATCTAAGTGAGCCACTGCTGATTAGGCATGGTAAGAAGTTTACCCTCACGAGTAGCGGCGAGCGCTTATATTATCATGGCCATAAACTCATGCTCTCCCTGTCTGATCTTAAGCAGCAGGTAGGTTTAAACCCTGCATATGAAGGTATTGTAAAGGTAGCATCACCGGGGAGCGTAGGTCTTAAGCTTTACCCTCATTTACTGAGGTTGCAAAGCTGTTACCCCAAACTGATCATTGAATATCGATTTGCACCTAATAGTGATATAGAGATAATGATTGCCAAGCACCAGGTAGATATAGGCCTAATGACTTGCTTGTCAACAATGAGTGAGGTGAATTTTCAGCCTATCGCAGAAGAAGCACTTTTAATGGTTACCCCTTCGACTGTATTAGAGCCTAACTGGGATCAATTAATGAAGTTAGGTTTTATTGGACACCCCGATGGTGCTTATCATGCAGATCAGCTGCTAAGTGCTAATTTTCCAGAGTTCGTCAACAGTGGTCAATTTAAAAGGTCAGGCTTTTCAAACCAAATTAATCTAATTCTTGAGCCTGTAAGCATGGGACTTGGGTTTACTGTGCTGCCTGCTCATGCTGTAGAAGCTTTTAAACAGAGTGATCAACTGAAAATACATCGGCTAGGGAATCCAGTTAGCGAGACACTTTATCTGGGGGTTTATATAAATAAATTTATTGCGAATAGTGTCAAAAGCGTAATATCTGAAGTAAAAAAGTGCCTTGAGGATTTTTAATATTATCCTATTTTTTGCCAAAGCGCCCTAAACGCCATCAAAAAATGACTCCCGGAGCCTTAGGCTAGATTAACTGAAGACTGAGACCTTTGCTTTAAGTCGCGAGTGACGGCAAGGCAAAAACAGCAGCTCAGCCTTATAAATAAGGACTTTGAGTTTTTTAACGCCGTATTACTGAGCGCAGTAATAGAGTAAAGATCTCAGAAAGCAATAAAGAGAATGTCAATAAAAATCCTAAGAATGTTTCTGGTAACTCTTTGTTTATCAATGCTATAGACAGATTTACGCAGTTAGTCGTAACGTTGTAAGGCCAGCATTTTTGGTTGTGATGAATACGGATAATCGAAGCCGTTTACAATATAGTCGAAGACAATGGAGCGGGCTTAAACGAAGACTTGGAGGTTTCTAGTGGTATGTCCTAATTTTCTGAAACGGTTTTTCATCTCGTCAGAAAATAGGTTTTGTTCAATACATATCCATTTTAGTTCGGGAACCTTTGAGGCCCATGCCAGGAGAGCTTCAGCACCTTTATCCTCAAAGCCACATCCTGCAAGACCAATTTCGGTTAAAGAAGATGGTAGTCCTTCAAGTAGATTTCATACTCCTTGGTCCTTTAAATTTCGATTATAACTCATACTAAATAATTTTAACGAAGGGCCTCATTGAGAATCAACACGCTTTATTGCCTGTGCAATCAAGCTAATTTGATGATGGTTGAGATTGGCATTTCGCATGTGAAAATCATAATCTGCGTTATCACTGTCGATGGCCGATAATTTAATGGCTAGTTTTTTACAATCAAGATCATTAATAGATTTTAAAGTGTCAATCAGGCCAGTAATAATCATCGCTGATTTTCTTTTTTCAATAGCATTGCTAGGCAAGCTGAAGGCCGCAAATAATAGCGTTTTAATCAATTGTCTTCTGGTAATAACGCTAATAGACATTTTCTTCGGTGCTCCATTGGCGTGTACTATGATGAGAACAGACCTTAGGATACCCAACATAGATAAACGCTCGTCCCATTGATTATTGTATTAGAGAACACTGATGATCAAAGCGCTATTCTATAACAGCCTATGTCTTTTTAGCTTAGCACGCTGGTTATACTTTGTTGAAAAAGCAGCGTACTGGCAATGGTTGAACTAGAGCTCATATAACAACTATCCTATAAAGGAGATAAACCATGCAAATACAACCAAGAAACGATATCCCTCAGGAAGCTTTTGATTGGTACGACGAATATGCGCACGGAGTAATGGATAGAAGAACGTTTATGGATAAATTGGCTTCGTTGACGGCCATTGGCTATTCGATGACCACATTAACGGCTGCGCTACTGCCGAACTATGCATTTGCCGAAAAAGTTTCATTTAACGACGCCGCTATTAAAGCTACTTATGAAAGATTTAAATCACCATTAGGCCACACTGAAGGCCAAGGCTATCTCGTTTCACCTACTGGTCGAACCGGGCCCATGCCTGTCGTATTAGTTGTGCATGAAAATCGTGGTCTCAATCCTTATATTAAAGATGTTGCCCGGCGCTTGGCAAAAGCGGGGTTTATAGCCTTTGCACCAGACGCATTGTTTCCACTAGGTGGCTATCCTGGCAATGATGATGAGGGCAGAGCGATGCAAAAAACCATGGACCGCTCTAAGATTCAGCAAGACTTTATCAGCGCCGCCAAATTTCTAAAAAATCATGAGAATAGTAATGGCAAGTTAGGCGCAGTAGGTTTTTGCTTTGGTGGTTATATTGTCAATTACTTAGCGGCGGTTGAAGCCGATCTGCTCACTGCTGGTTCACCGTTTTACGGTACACCAGCGAAGAGAGAGTTGCGACGAAATATTAAGGCGTCACTGTTAATCCATCTGGGCGAGCTAGATGCTAGAGTCAATAAAACCTGGTCGGAATATGAGGAAGATTTAAAGAGCGTTTCGGTTCCTTATCAGGTGCACATCTACCACAATGCCAAGCATGGTTTCCACAATGATTCCACTGGGCGTTATGACGAATATAATGCAACACTTGCTTGGCAGCGCACGCTTAAATTCTTTAATGAAAATATAAGTTAGCTTAAGCAAAAAAACAAGTGGCTCTGGTTCACGGCTAGTGAAGAAAAATAATATTGCTATAAATTGTTGTTTGTAGCCCTACAATAAGCTTTAAATTTAACCTTTAGCCGCTGATATAGAGGCGATTGATTTAATCTGGTTACACGGCTATGGTTTTGCGCGAGCCAAAGGCAGACCGCTATTTTGGGCTGAGAAAATGGGTCGTGAGCTATTGGAAGCTGGGTTTGCCAAGTTACGTCAGCTATGCGGTGAGAAAATTTTGCCAGTGCTAGCGCTCGAGGCGGTTTTCAAATAGCACATCTTCCAGTTTATCGTCAAGGATTGAAGTAAGACACTGAAGTTGATCATTTGAAAGTGATAATTGGGCTAAGTTTCTGTGATCGATTGCATTGCATTATTTACCCAATTTAAACTCTCTCTATAGGCTTTGTCATATATATCGTTATCGGTGTCTTTAGAAATTTCGTGCCAGTTACCCCAGTTGAAGTGAATCGTATTCTGCAAGATTTTGCCCATTTCGCCACCACCTTCACTGATCGCTGACTTTATTTTTGAGCTTAGAGGGACATTATCTAATAATTCATTGACCTCAATATCTAATAAGGCGTTAATGCCTGACATCAATCCCGCGATCATGTACCCAGAAACATCTTGTACACCACTAGCAAGGGCAATTCTTTCACACATACTGCCTCTGATAAGTAATTGTCTAGAGAGTTCTTCAGGCTTGTTTTTAGTGGAAAGCATGACGATCATGAGTGCCCACTTTTTTAAATCAGGAATGCCAAGAATGTTGATAGCTTCAGTCACAGAACTTATTTCTCGGACTAAGTTGTTAGCACTTGCATTGACAATTTTTAGAAGCTTAAATGTGAACAGTGCATCTTGTAAAATCAGTCTCCCTAGCTGATCTGCGCTAATGCCGGGATCTTGTAGGGCTTGAACAACCCGTAATAATTTGGATTGAGAGGGTTTTGTTTTAACCCCTTTTATTATTTCAGGTTTAAATAAAAAATAACCTTGAAATAGTTTAAATCCTAGTTCTTTACAGTGTTCAAACATGGCATAAGTTTCTATTTTTTCCGCAAGAAGTGTTACTTTATAAGGTTTGAGAAGGTTTACTTGAGCGGTCACTTGCTCGAAACTCATCTCCAACACATCAACTTTAATTATTTGCGCAAGTTTGATTAAAGGTAAAAATTTTTCATGGTAGATAAAATCATCTAAGGCAATAGTGTAACCTTTTTTACGTAATTTTTTAAGGCTGTTAATAAGTTGATCAGTGACTTCTACATCTTCGAGCAATTCTAATACTATTTCACTGGTCGGCAATTGAGGCAGTGTTTTACCGACCATCAGATCATAGGTTATATTGATAAATGCCGGCATACGTTTTTTTTCTGCTGTTGGTATACAGCAGTGTAAGAGTCGAGCAAAACGTTGATGGTCGCTAGTGATCCGGAGAAATCAAAGACAGCATGGTTATTATCATCTGATCGATACAACAGTTCATAGGCAACAGTCTCTTTGTTACTGTTAACAATAGGCTGTCGAGCCATCAACGTTTTACATTTATTAGAAGCCTGGTTGGACATTAATGCTATCCTATAAATTAATATTTTTAATAGTCAAGTTTCGGATTTCATCCTTAGCACTTAAAATCAGTTTACCCTTTACCTAGGGCTTCCTGCCGTAGGGTAAAACTATCCATTTGCATGACTGGCGTAAAAAAATCGACCACTGTTTGATCGATACTGTCTATTATTTTATGTTTATCATCTTCATTTAAACCGATAATGTCACTCAAAGCTC
>JAWUWK010000097.1:0-9100 GCA_034111875.1 Gammaproteobacteria bacterium | reverse complement strand
ACTTGAATATATGCCCTAAAACCGTCACTACACAGTACACTGTCTTTTTCTATTGGCTATGTTCCCGTTAAGTGTTGCTGTACTTCAAAGAGACTGTTTTCATTAGGATTTTTCGATGTATCTAAAAACCTAAACCAGCCTAAATAGTGTTCAAGGTATTTTGTAGCTACTCCATGAAACCGTCTCATCCAACTCTTTAATCTTTGATGGTAGGCGTTAACATTTTGAATATGAAAAACCTTATCGATTACTCTAATTCCTGCAGATACATTTAACTGTTTATGTTCCATTTTATTAGCCTCTGCTACTCGAATATAAGCTCTGAAACCGTCGCTACACAAAACACTGTCCTCTTCAATTCTACCCTTTAAATTATGGTTTAATTCTGCAGAACTTACTGTAGATAAAACGGCTTCATATGTTTGCTTGGATCTGTCGCGTGCAGTCATAACTGCTACCCAGTCTTCTTTAGACCTTCCTCGTTTTTTTGCTTTTTCACCTCGCTTCTTTGCAGGTCTGCTAAGACTCCTGCTTCCTTTCTCAGAATAAGGGAAAAAAGTTTCATCCATTTCCACAATCCCTTGCAGTGACGTGGCTTTTAGCAATGAAGGTAGCTGTAGTAGGCGATGTCTCCAACGAAAAGAAGTTTTGAGATTGATATTGCATTTGATGGCTGATTTCCTTAGGACATCACCTTCAATCATGCAAGAAAAATAAGTCAACCATTTGTCTTTATAATGCAATTTTGCCAATGGCGTTTTTGTTGTTGCATTGAATGTTTTAGAGCAATGCTTACATCGATAACGCTGCATCAAATTTAACTTTCCATTGCGCTTTATTTGGTCTGAATGGCAATGTGGACATTCTGGATTAGTGACCATTCTTTGCTCTAAGGCATTGATTATAATTAGAGCTGGGTGGTCACTTTTTAAAGCGGCTTCTACTCTTTTAGTTTGCTGATCTGTTAACTGAGTAAGCGCACTCAAAAGCTTATTGAATTCTGCGATAATCATAATAGAACACCTCTATACTGATAATATAATCAGTATAGCACTATTTAACGGGAACATAGCCTTTCTATTTTACCGCTTAGGTTTCTGTTTAGTTCTGCAGAGCTAACTGAAGATAAACCCGCTTCATAAGTATGCTTAGACCTGTCACGTGCCGTCATAACGGCAATCCAATCTTGCTTGGACCTTCCTCGTTTTTTTGCTTTCTCTGTACGCTTCTTCGCAGGCCTGCTTAAACTCCTACTCCCTTTTTCAGAATAAGGAAAAAAGGTCTCATCCATTTCTATAATTCCTTGTAAAGACGTGGTCTTAAGGAGAGCAGGCAGCTCTAAGAGACGGTGCCTCCATCTGAAAGATGTTTGTAAATCTGTTAACTGGGTAAGCGCATTTAAAAGCTTATTGAATTCTGCAGTAATCATGACCAACTCATAGCTATACTGATAACATTATCAGTATAGCACTATGTTTCGGGAACATAGCCTAAAAGATTAATAATATCAATTTTTAATCTTTTAAGAATTCCTTAAGAATGGATCGATATCTTAGCTACCATCACACATTGGAGATGATTCATGAGTATCGCTATATTAAAGAAGGATGAGAGTTTTACTCCCACGTCTGACATACTTTTAGTGTCAAATCAGCAGAATAAAGAGCGGGTAAAGCAATTTGTCGAAGCTAATTTTCAAACATATTACAACGCTAAGGTCGGTGACTTTTTGCCAAATATGCTGGCGTTACTAGATAGCCAATGGACAATCAAAGCATCATTAGGCTATCAATCGGCACTAGATGCAAAACTTTATCTAGAAAATTATCTAACCTGTTCTATTGAACAGACAATCGCCGATCATCTGTCTGTAGAACGACCTTCTCGCAGCCAGATTCTTGAGGTCGGTAATCTTGCCTCAGGATCCCCGGGTGCAACCCGCCGATTGATTTTGAATCTTGCTAGTCACTTTGAGAAACAGGGCTTTAAATGGTTGGTAATGACAGCGACGCCTCACGTACGAAATAGTTTTGAAAAACTCAATGTGGGTCTCAATTTGCATCGCGTAGCTAAAGCGGATGCAGGTGCAGTGGCAAATACAGATTCCCACTGGGGTACCTATTTCGATCAAAAACCGCAGGTTTATGTGGGCGATATTAGTGCCGGGATTCGCTCTTTAAAAGCCAACCCAGTTCTATCCAGGTTATTGGAGCGTATCAATGATCCAGTGGTTGATCATCAGGTTAGGATCAATTACAAAGAGGAAGTAATGTGAGTAAATTACTGGCCAAAATCCTAGTGCATTCTATCTCGCAGCCTAGTCACATGGCTCTAATTAGTGATGATTTACAACTAGATTATAAGTCTTTGCAGTCTAAAATAGACCAGTTGTCTGCGGTACTAAAGATTTTAGAGTGCCGAATTGTGGGTATTTTTCTCGATAATTCGCCTACGTGGGTGTTAATCCAATTGGCAGCCATGCAGGCGGGTTTGATTGTAATTCCTATTCCCCTATTTTTCAGTGATACACAGAGAGAATATCTAATTTCCAGTACAGATATCGATGTGGTCATTGCCGCGTTTGATTACAGTGAAAGTCACCGGTCTTTTTATAGGCTAAATGTCAATAATGAACTTCTACCAGAGACCCTTTATGCCGCTATGCGCTATGCAGTATCGGGCAAGGCAGCAATTACGCCTGCGAATACTGCATTAGTCACCTTTACTTCAGGCACCACGGGTGATCCTAAAGGGGTCTGTATTAGCACAGTATTAATCGATCAAATGTGCGAATCCCTGCACTGCATGACCGCCGCTTTAGGGATTGAAAATCATCTATCGTTATTACCCTTAACGGTCATGTTAGAGAATATCGCCGGTGTCTTTTTGCCGCTATTTGCCGGCGAGACAGTTCTCATCGATTCTGCATTACAAACAGGCCTAACGGGTTCCTCTGGTGTTGATGTGCAGCAGTTAAGCTTATACCTAGCAAACCATAAGTTTAATAGCTTAATTCTCACTCCTGAGCTATTAAAGTTAGTGATTAACCTCAAGCAACAAGGCCTTCCTCTAACATCATTGAAATATGTTGCGGTAGGTGGCGGCAAAGTTTCACCGGCATTATTACAGCACGCCCAATCAATCGGAATTCCCGTCTATGAGGGTTATGGCCTAAGCGAGTGCGGATCTGTTGTTGCTTTAAATACTCCCAGTGCATCTAAAGTCGGCAGTGTTGGTAAACCTTTAGACCATTGTGCGGTTGAGATTAGCCCTGCAGGTGAGATACGGGTCTATGGGCCGCATATTTTGGGCTACCTACACAGCACTTTGATACAAAAAAAGACAGTCGCTACCGGTGATCTGGGGTATTTGGATGAAGAGGGCTTTCTATTTGTCACAGGGCGTAGCAAAAACGTTCAAATTAACAGCTACGGTCGCAACTTCAACCCGGAATGGATTGAATCAGAAATTAACAGATTATCCGGTGTTATTAGGTCGTCTATTTATGGCGACGATAAACCTTTCATTACTGCCGTTATTCAACTGCTGCCTAATGTTAATGAGATGCAACTTTGGACAGCTCTAGAACAACTGAATCAAACACTGCCAGATTACGCACAAATACGGCATATGGTGCCAATGAGTGTTGCGGATATCGCGGGAGCAGAGCTGTTAACTGGCAATGGCCGTATTAAGCGGGATGAAATCCAGCAGTTTTATCTATCTAAAATAGAAGCGGGTTACCTCGCTGCAATCTCAAGCTTTTAGGAATAACTATGACTTTTTTTAAGACTCTATTACAAGACACAAGTGCGGCTCAGCAAGTTTTTCTGAGCCGACCGATTATCCAAGAAACATTATCTGGCAACACCTCAATGGCGCGTTATCAAGCGTTTTTAACGCAAGCCTACCATCACGTAAAACATACGGTTCCATTAATGATGGCCTGCGGTTCTCGACTGCCAGATGGCTACAATTGGATGCAGCAAGCGGTAGCCGAATACATTGAAGAAGAGATTGGCCATGAACAATGGATACTCAACGATCTGGAACACAGCGGGGCTGATCTGTCGGCTATTCAAAATGGCCGACCTTGTCAGGCAACCGAAATAATGGTGGCCTATGCCTATCACCAGATTGATAGGGTTAGCCCACTGGCTTTTTTTGGCATGGTGCATGTTCTTGAAGGTACTAGTACGGCCCTGGCGACGCAAACAGCAGAACTAGCGAAAGCACGTTTAGGTTTGCCAGACAAGGCCTTTAGTTACCTAAATTCACATGGTTCGTTAGATATTGAACATGTAAAGTTTTTCCAAGCACTCATGAACAAAATTGAAGAGCCTAGTGCTCAGCAAAGCATTATTCATGGAGCCAACATGTTCTATCATTTATATGGTGAAGTACTGTCGTCGGTGGGTGGGGTCAAATGACCGTTCAAACTGATAGAATTTTAATAATAGGTGCCTGCGGAGGCATAGGTAAAGAGACTGCCAAGCAGCTAACTAAGAAGGGCTATGCACTCATCCTCTGCGGTCGCAATCTCACCGCATTACAACGCTTAGTAGATGCCTTAAAAAGCCCACATCCCCACGAGTTAATAGTTGCAGACATCGCTACTGAAAAGGGCCGAACTACAATTGCAGAACGGGTTAGACAGGTTGATGTTGATACCTTGATAAATATCGCAGGGATTAATCAGCTAGTGGCCTTCGCTGATCAAACGACAGAGTCAATAGAGCAAATTATGAATACTAATTTGATTTCAACGATGCTACTAATGCGAGAAGTTATTGTCAAAGCAAGCAATAATAAGCAACTTTCAGTCATTAATCTAGGCTCTACTTTAGGGGCCATCGGTATGCCAGGTTATGCCACCTACTGTGCCTCAAAGTTTGCCCTTCGCGGCTTTTGCGAAGCTTTGTCGCGTGAATTATCGGATACCGAAATACGCATTAGATATTTCGCTCCTCGTACCACAAAAACATCGATGAATTCAGATCTTGCCAGCGCAATGAACGCAGAACTTGGCAACAAAGCAGATAGTACACAGGTCGTGGCGAAGGAATTATTGGCCTTCGTTAACAGTGCCACTGACAGTTTACACATTGGATGGCCAGAAAAGCTTTTTGTAAAGATTAATGCTGTCTTTCCTGCAATCATTAGTCATAACTTTAAAAAACAACTTCCCATCATCCGAAAGTATATCGGCTGATAGGTATCGTCACTAAGAGGAGTACCTCATGAATAAAATAATCACAACCTTGTCTCTGTCCCTATTGCTATTAAGCACACCCCTTTATGCTGCACCTGCAGATGATGCCAGAGCATCCTTACAAAAAGACTGGGCTCACATAAAATATGAAGTCAAAAGCGATCACAGAGAAGCTATGTTTAAAGTGCTCGCGGCTGAGTCAGCAAACATCTTGAAGAAATTTCCTGACTCAGCGGAGATACTCATTTGGCGCGCTATTATTTTGAGTACTTACGCAGGCGAAAAAGGCGGCTTAGGCGCATTAAAAATAGTCAAAAATGCGAAAGCTCTGTTGGAGCGTTCTATAAGAATAGACCCTCTCGCCCTGCAAGGTTCTGCTTATACGAGTTTGGGTAGTTTGTATTATCATGTCCCTGGTTGGCCAATTGGTTTTGGCAGTGATAATAAAGCTAAAAAATACCTGAGCAAAGCACTACAGATAAACCCTAATGGTATTGATAGTAATTTCTTTAACGCTGATTTTTTGTTGGAACAAAAGCACAAAAAAAAAGCAAAAGTGTTTCTTGAGCATGCTCTCAAAGCAAAACCTAGACCTGGACGTGAAATAGCGGATAATGGTCGTCGCAATGAGATTAAAAAACTATTGAGCAAGCTTTGACCTAACTTAACGTCGATAAAAAAAGGGTAACAATGAAAACACTACTCGTTGAAGACGATCCCTTACTTGGACAGGGGATTGCGGATGCTCTTGCTTACCAAAGTCATCTTGTTGAATGGGTGACAACGGGCAGGCAAGCTATTAGCTTTGCTGAATCCACTGAATTTGACGTCATTATTTTAGACCTAGGCTTACCTGACATTGATGGTTTAGATGTCCTTAAAAAGATACGAACGGCTAAAATCACCACGCCTATTCTTATCCTCACTGCACGCAGCACTCCTGGCGAGAAAGTAGCCGGGCTGGATTCTGGTGCGGATGACTACATGATAAAACCTTTCGATGTTCCCGAACTAATGGCGCGTTTAAGAGCGTTACAACGCAGGGAATCATCACAAAAAAGTGCGTTTATTTGCCACGGTGATATAGTGCTCAACCCTGTCGGTACGGCGGTATCAAAAAAGGGCATCGCGGTTGACTTGTCTCGACAGGAATATGATCTTTTACATCATCTAATGAAAAGGCCTGAGCAAACTTTTACCCGTGAAGCCTTAGTCGATAAACTCTATAACTGGGACCGTAATGTCGAGAGTAATACTGTTGAGGTTTATGTTCACCATTTACGTAAAAAGCTTGGCAAGGAAATTATTACAACCATGCGTGGTATAGGCTATCGTCTGGGAGACATTCACTAATGAAATCGATACGCTCTTACCTAATATATACCTTAGGTATTGGGGTTGGTTTAGCTATATGCATATCTATAACGTTGAGTTACAAAATCATCACCCATGAAACGGAAGAGATCTATGATGCAGAGCTAGCCCAGATATCAAGAGTTCTGGAAGGAGTGCTGAGCATTGAGTTTGAAGATTCAGGTGTGCAACTGACAGATACGGCAAGAAAACAGAGCAAGCTAATTATACCTCCAGATATTATCGCCGATGGTGAATACAATAGCCGTGGCCATAAATACGAAAAAAAACTCGCCTTCCAAGTTTGGAGCCGTAAAGGGGTGCCTTTTATCAGTAGCAATGCGGATGACAAGATGCTGAGTTTTAGCGACGAAGCAGGCTATAACTATGAAACTATTAAAGGTAGGCAATGGCGAAGTTTTGTACTCTACAGTGACACTCTTTCAGTCTGGATTAAAGTCGCACAATTAGTTGAAATAAGGGAAGAAGTTGCTCACGAAATTGCTTCTGTGAATGCCGCTACTTTAATACTGTTACTACCGATAATTCTGATACTAATCACCCTTATTGTCCGCAGGGGCTTAGGGCCTTTAAACCAAATAAACCAAGCAATTTCACTTCGTGGTAATAACAATTTAACACCCCTTAATTTTTCCAAAGTACCCAATGATCTCAAAAAAGTTGTCGGTTCAGTGAATAGACTGATGTTTACCCTTGATCAAGCGCTAGAAAGACAGAAACGTTTTACGGGCAATGCCGCCCATGAATTGAGAACCCCTCTAGCGGCGATAAAAGTGCATGCGCAAAATATGTATCCCGATAATGAGCGCCTGCGTCATATACAACGCCATATTGTGTCTGGAATAGATAAACTCACGCATCTATTCAACCAGCTCATCGCACTTAGTCAAGCTGAAGCTTATCGAGATGTAGAGAAAGAAGAGTTGATACTTTTGCAGTCATTAGTAGGCGAGTTAATCAGCGAATCCCTACCAGCCATTAACGGTAAGAAGATCAGTATAAAGTTATTTATCGACGATAAGCTCTGTGTTCAAGGCAACACAGACACGCTCTCGATATTGTTACGAAACTTGATCGACAACGCCGTCAAGTACGTTTGTGATGAGGGAAAGATAGAAATCAAAGCCACTAGTATAGAAAATTACGTGACTATATCCATCGCAGATAATGGGTCAGGGTTGACGAACGATCAAAAAAAGCATGTATTTGAGCGGTTTTATCGCGCCTCAAGCCAAGACACTTTTGGTTGTGGGATAGGATTGTCAATCGTAAAAGAAATCTGTGATGGCAGCTGCTATAACATAACTCTTTCTGACTCGCTCAATACTAGCACCGGATTAACTGTGACTTTGACTGGTTTGAGGTGTTAGCTAGCACTCACATCTATTTTCGGTATTCTTGCAAAACATCACTTTAATGTTAAAACTACAGAGCGCTTGTGCTTACCTTTTGTGTACGTCTGGGTGCCTATAAATGTTGCACAATAATACGGTGTTAAAAATAAACTCAAAACCCTCGTATATAAGTATAAACTCTGTTGTTTTTTCTTTTCCTTACCGCCACTCGCTATCTCATGCAAAGGTATCTTCAATTACTTATCGCTTGGAATAAATTTGAAGAATTCACAAAACTATCAATCAGTGGTTGGCAGAGTCTAGAGGATTCGCTGAGGAGGGGATTTGATAGGCGCCACTAATACCGAAGCACTAAATCAACTAAAAAATATGATTCTGTGAAGTGCATCAAACAAAGGAAGGAAAACTGACTGTTTTGGTATTAAAGCCCATATAGGTATGAATGGTAATCAGGGTTTACGCTGGTTTCGTATGCAGATCTTGGGTGCTCAAGTGCATGATTGGGGGTTGCACACTTAGCGGTACTCCCCTCAAGGGAGTATGAGATTAAGTAGAGTCAATAATGGGCAAAAATCACCGTCCCTATTAGGTTCGATCTGATATTCACAGCAGTATAAAACCATAGCGAGTCATAGATATTGTGGGAAATGACGATACAGAGACAAGGTTCAAATGAAGATTTAATATGAAAAAAAACAACATTACTGTATTTTTTAATGTATATATCGAAGACTAAAATTCGCATAAATGGAATTTATAGGCTCGTTTAAGCTGTATGCGCTGCTGCAAATCGTCACATTATCTCTGCTGATTGCCGTGGGTATCATCGCCAATCTAGGCAGTTTTTTTTATCTGGACTTAATGGCAATGAGTGGTTTCTTTATCTATCAGCAATATCTCACTCGCCACCGTGAACGTGACAAATGTTTTAAAGCTTTTTTAAATAATCACTACGCCGGTTTCACTGTCTTTATCGCTTTAGTGTTGAATTACTTATGATATTACAATAAAGACAGTAGAGTGTCGGATCAATTAATTAGTCTTTTTCGCCTATGTAACAATATTGTCACATACTTAATTTGTAATAGCCTGGGTGAATGCAAACAGGATACCAGTCTGAATTTACAAACCCTTGGCATCTGTGTTTAGAGTAATTGGC
>JAWUWK010000096.1:0-52253 GCA_034111875.1 Gammaproteobacteria bacterium | reverse complement strand
GAGGGGTCAAACTTGATAGCTTGTACGGTGATAGGCGCAATTTTTGGCACAAGATTCTTATCGGCTTTTTGTTGATTTACCCTAGTGGTTAACTCTGTCACTTTCTCGGGGCTTCCGTCTAAGTTTTGGCCGTCTTTATAATCACAGCGAACACATTCACGGTATTCGCGAATGTCGTTGCGGTATACTTTTATTGTGTCCATTTTGGCACAGCGCGGACAAACTGCGCCGGCGACAAATCGCTTTATGATACTCATCCTGCAATACCATTGTGGCGCAATAGGGCTTCGGTATTAGGTTCGCGGCCTCTGAAGTCGACAAAGAGTTTTAACGGCTCTTCACTGCCACCTTTTTGCAATATGCTCTCTAGAAACAGTTTGCCGGTTTCCCTATGAAATATGCCTTTTAATTCAAACAGAGAAAAAGCATCTGCAGAGAGTACTTCTGCCCATTTATAACTGTAGTAACCTGCGGCATAACCACCAGAAAATATATGGCTAAAGCCATTTTGGAAGCGATTGAACGAAGGCGGAATTATGGCGGCTACTTGCTGGCGCACTTCATCGAGTAATGATTGCACACTGGCGTTTGATCGGCCATATTCTAAATGCAGCCGGTAATCAAAGATTGAGAATTCTAGCTGTCTTACCATCGCCATGGCGGATTGGAAATTTTTTGCTTTAATTAGTTTTTCGAGCATATCCGCAGGTAACGTTTCGCCAGTGCTGTGATGCGCTGAAATAATGGTCAGTGCTTGGGGTTGCCAGCACCAATTCTCTAGAAACTGGCTCGGTAGCTCAACAGCATCCCAAGGGACTCCATTGATACCACTAATCTCAGCGTAATCAATTTCAGTTATCATGTGGTGTAGACCGTGGCCAAATTCATGAAAAAGAGGGGTGACTTCGTTGTGTGTGAGAAGTGCTGGATCATCGGCCACAGGGGCATTAAAATTACAGACGAGATAGGCGGTTGGTAATTGTAGTTGACCGCGACTGTCGCGACGACGGTTGCGGCACACATCCATCCAGGCTCCGCCGCGCTTGTTCGCCCGGGCGTAAGGGTCTAGGTAAAAACGTGCTATTAGCTGATCCGCACGGCTTATTTCAAATAATTTCACGTCCTTGTGCCAAGTATCGAAAGCTGTAATTTCTTGAATTTTGAAATCGAAAAGTCGTGAAGTGACTTCAAACAGCCCATCTAACACTTTTTCTATTGGAAAATATGGTCGCAATTGATCTTGAGAAATTGAAAATTTTTGCTGTTTTAGTTTTTCACTAAAGTAGGCAACATCCCATGCTTGCAGGCTTTCTAAGCCGCATTTTTGCCTGGCAAAATCACTCAAGCTATTGAATTCAGATTGGGCAATCTGGACACTGTGATTAGCCAGTTCATTGAGAAATCCTGTGACATCATCTGGACAACCGGCCATTTTTGTTGCCAGTGATAAGTGGGCGTAGCTGTCAAAGCCTAAAATAGCTGCTAGTTCCTGACGTAATGTAAGCAGTTCTTCAATAATAGGGCTGTTATCCCATTGTTTATTCGCGACTGTATTAGAAGCGATGGTAGTGAAGGCTGTATAAGCCTCCTCGCGCAGTTCTCTATTATCACAGTAAGTCATCACGGGTAAGTACGATGGAAACTCTAAGCTTAGCAAATAACCCTCTAGGTCTTTTTCAGACGCTGCTTGTCTTGCTGCACTTAGCGCTAAGTCTGGCATGCCGGCAAGCTCTTTCACATCAGTGATCTGTTTAGTCCAGGCCTGTGTTGAGTCCAATACATTTTCAGAAAACTTAGTACTGAGCTCTGATGTACGTAATTTTATTTCAGCAAAGCGCTGCTTTTTATGATTTTCTAAAGCGACTCCGGAGAGTTCGAAATCTCTTAATGCGTTACTGATAATTTTTCGTTGGGCTTGATTGAGCAGGTGCGTGTCTAATTTTTTGTAAGCGGTATATAAAGCATGGTTTTGACCTATGGAAGTGTAATAAGCAGAAAGTTTTGGCTGTGCTTGGTTGTAAGCGACACGCAAGGCATCCGTATTACACACAGCGTTTAAGTGTGAGACTGGTGACCAAAAATTATTCAACTCATCATTGAGTTGCTCAAGTGGAACGATCAGAGAATCCCAGCTTGGGCTAATCTTTTGAGCTAAAAGTGATTTAATGCTCGCTTGATTACTCTGGATAATCTTATCGAGTTGCAGGTTAATGTCTATTGGATTGAATTGACTGAATTCCGGTAAATTTGCCTGAATTGAATAATAAGAGGCATGATTTGACATGAAAACTGCTCCGTTGTTGGTGTTGAGAAAGGTCCGCTAGGCCAGTCGTTATTTGACATTAAACAGCTAGCAAAACATTCTTATCGCGCCATAATGGCCATAGACTAAGGGTTATAATAGTGGCAATTAAACTAAATACAACAGACAGGGCTTCAGAGTCTTTTAGTTGAGCGAGTTTATTTTAAATCAGACAGTTGATTGAATTGTCATGCAGAGTGTTTTTAAATAGGCGCTATTGAATTTTAATTTAGGTAAAAGCAATGAATCTAAGATCTTTTCAAGGTATCGAGCCAACGCTGGGTAAAAAAGTATTTATTGATCCTTCTGCGGTAGTGATAGGCGATGTGAGTTTAGCTGACGATGTCTCTGTATGGCCAAATGTGGTTATCAGAGGCGATGTACAAAGTATTAGTGTGGGTGCTGCTACTAGTGTGCAAGATGGCTCTGTACTGCACGTGACTCACCGTGGGGGGGGTAACCCCGATGGTTTAGCGTTAATTATTGGTAGCCAAGTGACCATTGGCCATCTGGCTATGCTGCATGGCTGTACTGTTGGCGATCAAGTGCTGATTGGAATGGGGTCGATGGTGATGGACGGTGCAATAATAGAATCGCAGGTAGTACTGGGTGCGGGCAGTCTAGTGCCTCCAGGGAAAACTCTTGTCAGTGGTTATTTGTATGTGGGTCGCCCAGCTAAACAAGTGCGGGCGCTGACAGAGAAAGAATTGAATTTCTTCAATTATACCGCTAATAACTATGTGAATTGGAAAAATCAGTATTTGCAGGAAGAGTGGGCAAAATGAGTTCGATTCGGCTAGCCCGAATATTGCACCTAATGGCTCGTGTCCTAGCTTGCTGCTTGTTTTTGCTGACTTTTATTTCTCAATCAACCAGGCGCACCAGTAAGGCGCTCAATAGAAAAAAAGCCTCTAAAAACAACTAGCAGCGCTATAATCACGGGATTGCATGCAATATCTGGGATAGTAGTTTATAGGATTTGGCCGGTCGTCGCGTGAAAAAGTAAATTAGCGTTAAGTCCGATAGGCTCTAGCTGTTAACAAGAATTTTGGGATAGATTAGCGGTGGACTCAACCGGTTGTTAGGCAAGGGTTTAATCGCCCTCTGCTCTCTGTTGTCGCCGTCTAAATTAGGTTACAATTGATTGTTGAATATAGTGGGATAAGACTATTGCACTGCGTCATTTGTGCACTAAATGTTAGGTAAAAAACCGTTAAAAGAGCAGTATCACCACTGTGTTAGCATTGATGGTTATACTGAACTTCCCATAGAGCATTATTTACCAGAGCCTTTTTAACCGCCATACTGTGGTATATACCAAGACTAGGAGCGATATGAATAGCCCGCTTAAAATTATCATCGCCGATGACCATCCGCTGTTTCGCCAAGCTCTTTTGCAGACCCTCACTTTAAAACTTCCGAATGTCGATTGGGTTGAAGCTGAAACCGTTGAACAGTTAGTGAGCTGCTTAAATCAAAATCAAAATGCTGATTTATTACTTTTGGATTTGAATATACCCGATGCGCACGGTTTTAATTCACTGATTAAAATTCGTAATCAATATCCTCAGTTACCCTTGGTGGTTGTGTCTGCCTATGAAGATGATGATACCGTGATTAAGGCGATGGAATTCGGGGCATCAGGTTTTGTACCTAAATCCACCCCAGTAGAATTGATTTTTAGAGCCATTGGTCAAGTGTTAAAAGGTGAAACTTGGATACCGGAACATATTAATTTATCAAAAGTTACCGATAAATCAGACATAGGCGAGCGGATTAGATCTTTGACTCCACAACAACATAAAATTTTGTTGATGTTTGCGGATGGTCTACTCAATAAGCAGATAGCACATCAACTCAGTCTTTCTGAAGCGACAGTCAAAGCCCATGCCACGGCTATTTTTCGCAAACTTAATGTGCTCAATAGAACGCAGGCGGTGATCGCCATTGCTCAATTGGAAATAGGTTCATCATCGTTCTCTTCGAGCAGTGAATAATTTTGTTGCATCTTTTGGGTTAGAATGGCGCTAATTAACGCCCGTAATGCAGCGGGTTTCATCGGTTTTTTCATAAAGCTAAAGCCGGCCTCTTCAACCCTATAAGGTAAATCAGTATCGGCAGCTGCGGTGAGTAACACTCCGGGTATACCGTGAGAAGAAGCTTTGCTTATCTGCAACATAAACTCTAGTCCTGTCGTGGACTCTGATAGTTGATAGTCCATTAGCATGATATCAATATCATCATTGTATTCACGATAATAGCTTAGTGCTTTTTGAGTATTATCACAGGCCAGTATCTTACACTGCCAAGACTCTAGCAGAGCGACTAAAGCGGCTAATAAATTAGGATCGTTCTCCAAACACAATACTGTGACACCTTGTAAATTGATGATGTTTTGAGCAAGCTGTTCACTGGGCTGAGTTTGTTTTTCTGTTGTCGGCACTCGAATAGAAAAATTGCAGCCTTTGTTGAGTGAAGAGCGCAAAGATAGTGGCTGTTCTAGCAGTTGCGAGAAACTCTTAGCGATACTTAATCCTAGGCCTAGGCCTTTACTACTATTAGCATTTATGGTGTTTAACTGGGTGAATTGCTCAAATACTAAATGTTGCTTTTCGAGTGCTATCCCCGGGCCTGTGTCGATTACTTCGATGGATACACACTGGTTAAATCGGCGACAACCGAGCAAAACTTTTCCAGGACTGGCATAGCGAAAAGCGTTGGCGATAAGGTTGTGTAGAATGCGTCGTAACAAATGAGCATCGGAATAAATCCACAGTGAACTCTCGACGATGATAAATTGAATATCTATTTTTTCCTCGTGCGCATTGAACTCTCTAGCTAAACTAGTCAATAGCTCATTGACTGCGAAAGATTGTTTGCGAATTTTTATGTTACCGCTTTCTATTTTGGCTATGTCGCCTAATTCACTGAGTAAGTTACTGGCTATTTTCAATGAGCTTTCGATATTGAGGATGTGGCCGAGATGATCTTTGTTTAATCCTTTTTGCAGAGACAGTGCTGTAGTGAATAAGCGCGCTGCTTCAAGAGGTTGCATCAAGTCATGACTACATGCATTCAAGTACTGACTTTTTTTGACATGCGCCAACACTGCTTTTTGACGTTCGATCTCAAGCTCTCTGTTAGAGGTCTCTAGACTTTTAGTGCGTTCGAAGACGCGTGTCTCAAGATCTTGGTTTACTTCTCTAAGTACTTGTTCGGCTTGCCTAAAAGCTGAAATGTCAGAAAAGAGCATTACAAAGCCGCCGTCGGGTAATGGATTACCTTGTATGCGAATGACCTGTCCGGTGTTGTGTCTGCGCTCAGACCTATGTGGGGTGCCACGCTGCAAAAATTGTAAACGCTTGCGAATTTTCTCTTCTATGCTGCCAGGCCCGCATCGTCCTTGCACTATGTTATAGCGAATTAAACTTTCAATAGTACAGCCCACAAAGACTAGGTCTGGCGGGTAATTAAACAATTCTAGGTAGCGCCGGTTCCAGGCCACTACATTCAAATCACTGTCTATGATAGAAATGCCCTCGGCACTATTTTCTATCGCACTTTGCAATAAATTATGACTAAATTCTGCGCCTTGAGAGGAGGCGTCTTCAATCAATAAGGCGATTTGATCTAAGGCTATTTCTTTGCCTTGTAGAGCTGACGAAATGACCAACCGCGATGATGATGATCCCATCACGCTGGTTAATAAATGCTCGGTGTGCTCAATTAATTTATGGTTGTAGAGTCTCGCGCCTAAGTGTCTTGAATCGTGACTGGCATGAAATTGATTGAAACTGATTTTGGCTTTTAGATCGCCAACAAACCTTGAGGCTAACAGTTGCAGTTCACTCGCATCAATGTTTTTGTTAGTTGGTGGTTGCAAACTATTGGGGTTCTGCCAATCAACGAAATGCGAGGCCTGAACCCGCTCTTTTACACTGCGCCGACTGAACTGTGATACCCACCACATCACAATCACATTCACAGATAAACTAATCAGTGAAACCAACATGTGGGTGGGGATTAAACCATTACTCACCGTCTGAGTATACAGCCCAAATTGTGGCAGAAAATTAAGGAAAAACCAAAGTACAAAACCTGCGCTAATGCCGCTTATAATCCCCGTCAAGCTACACGAGCGCCAATAAAAAGCGGCGATTAATGCAGGTGCCAACTGTGCCAAGGCACCAAAAGCCATTTCACCTAATGAGGACAACTTGTCAGGGGGTGCTAGGAGAAATACGCCGTATCCCAGTAAAATTACCATGCAAGCTAACAATTTTCTCACTGTTAACAAACGCGATTTGAAACGTGCAAAGTTACTTTCTTTTTCGGAGTATTGGTTGAACAGTAGAGGAAAGAATATTTCATTACTCAACATGGTACTCAGCGCTATAGCGGCGATTATGACCATAGAGCTGGCCGCTGATATAGCGCCTAGAAAAGCCAATAGTGTCAGCCAAAATTGGTTGTGTATAGCGGGTAGATAAAGAACATATGAATCTGCGGCGACCGAGTCGCCAAGTAGCAGCTGACCGGCCAAGCCTAAGGGGATGGCAAAGATCGCAAAGATTAGTAAATAGAGCGGAAATACGAATCTAGATAACTTAGAATCGTTGGCGTTACGCAGCTCTACTACCATTACTTGAAATTGTCTTGGCAGTGCAAGAAAAGCCGCCATGCCAATGATTAAAGATCCCAAAAAAGTGGCCAAATTCGGAAGCTGTATCTGTTGACTAATTAAGTTGTTGGCCTTTGATTCCTGCCACAGTTGTGCCGGTGACTCGTAAATATAATAGAGAACATAGAGACCCAATACAATAAATGCGGTGACTTTTAATAGTGATTCAAAGGCAATGGCAAGCATCACACCTGGGTGGCGTTCAGTGACGTCAACTGAGCGAATACCAAAAAAAAGGGTGAAAGCCGCCAATATCAAAGTGACGATTAATCCCGTCTGCCACGAGTTCAATTCTGCTGAGGAAGTGAGTTGCTGATAAGAGTATACGATAGCTTTTAACTGCAACGCGATGTAGGGCATTGTGCCAATGAGCGCAACGAGTGTGACAATCACCGCTAGCTTTTGTGATTTTCCATAGCGTGCCGCCAATAAGTCTGCAATAGAAGTGACGTTTAGTTTTAGGCTGGTGCTAATTATTCTCTGAATAAAGGGCCAGAAAAAAACAAATAAAAGAATAGGTCCTAGGAAGATTGGTAAGTGGGAGAAGATACTGGTCGCCACTTGGGCCGTTGTGCCGAGAAAGCTCCAAGAAGTACAGTAGACACCTAGCGTTAGCGCATAGATTATAGGCTGGATTTTTTGTGGAATTTTATGGCGAAACTTATCTCCCAAAAAAGCGATAATGAACAGTAGGCAAATATAACTCAAGCTGAGACTAATGAGCTGCCAATTTTGAAACATACGCTAATATCCCATTTAAACCGCGTGTCTAATGTATTTAGGCAGCTAGTGTCTTCGATTATTCTAAGGTTTCGCTGGTAAACTCGCCTGAATTGGTTTTTGCTCGCCAATAGTAAGGGTTGATTTCCCCGCCCAGTGGGTAAGTGGGATTTATGGTTTTCTCACCCGCTCTATCAATAAAACTGAGTAGAAGCTCAGGGGTGCCAGTGGGCAATGTTCGGTTTTGATAGCGAATTTATTTCGTACTTACGTAACGAATGCCCGTTCTTGAATATACAGCTTTGTACAATTCAAAACAAAAAATAGTGCACGAGAGATCAATTTTCGCAAGTGTCTAAAGATTTGTTCAGTGCATAAGCGTGTAAAGTAATGTTCGTTCAGTAAGTGCAAATAGAGCGAGCTTTTTTTGCTGACAGTCTGCTATTAATTATAGGCTATAGCGCCGGTATTTCGGATGATGGATACTTTTATGATAGAAAAAAGCCTAAAAGTAAATCATTGACTGGATACTAATTTGCTGAGTTACGGTCGGCAGAAATCGCACTGCACAATAAACCAGAGCAATTGTGTTCAATCAGTCTCTGCTTTAAGGACTGTCGAAGACTATTTATTGGCAACTTTATAGAGCCGGTATCTCACTTGGCCGCTGGTTTTTTCCCTGTATAAAGTCCAGTTTAATGACAGCTTTAGTTGCAACTCGGTTTCTATATAAACGTAGCTGTTGACTCCAACTAGGTTTTTGTCAATCAGTGTCTGACAGGCACTTTGGCACAAGTTTTGATTGAAAGGCGGGTCCAAAAATATGATATCAAATGCTTTGGTTATCCCCAGCTTATTATGGGTATTTTGCTTGATCCATGCGATGGCGTCTGCTTGAATCACTTCGGCATCCTTACATTCAAGCAGTGTTAAATTTTGTCTGAGCGACTGGCAAGATTTGGCTGCTAAATCAATAAAAGTGCAGTTGTTTGCGCCGCGTGATAATGCTTCAATTCCCAATGCACCGCTGCCGGCAAATAGGTCTAAACAATCGGCGCCCACTAACGTGTTTTGAAGCCAGTTAAAAACAGTTTCACGGACTCTATCAGGTGTTGGACGCAGGCCTTGAATAGGCGGAAAACTAAGCTTCCTGCTGCGCCACTTGCCGCCGATGACTCTTATCTGTGAAGGCTTTAGCACTGCTTTTTTGGGGTCTTTAGCTCTAGGGGACATAGTGATCAGTTAGCTCGGTTGTAAGCGAATAGTAGAATTGTTTTGGTAGAAGAAGTATTGCAGGTTATCGAAAATTTGCTGTGCGGTTATTGCCTCAAGTTGTTGTTCATATTCATCCCTTGATTCCGTTTCTAGGCGATAAAATTGTTTTTTACTGTAGAGCTTGAATAACCTTTGTTGATTATTTAATAGGTTCGAATAAGTTTCAAGTAATTGCTTTTTATGCTTGTCCAACGCGTATCTAATAGCGGTTAGACTAAAGCTAGCGGCTAAGCGAATCAGCGCTTTGGTTGAGATTTCTTGGTCTGTAGACAGCAATACTACTTGATAGCCATGGTTTGAAATTGGCTGTCGGATCAGTCGGTAATCTAAGTTGTTCGCTGTTAACAGATCGCTTAGTATCAAATTACTGAGTATTTCCAATCGATTAGTGTGGTTAGTGGCCTGCTTGAGCCCAGAGGCAATAAGTAAGTGGTGCCTGTTGTCCACTGCAGGTATTACCTGATTAAATAACTGCCATGGATTTAGTTCAGTCGGTCTCAATGCAGAATACTTAATATTAGCCAGTTGCTGGTCAACATTGGCAATCAGCTCGGAAGGGCTTTGTGGGCTAGTAATCAATAAAGCCGACTGGGGATGCGTTAGTATCTGAAACGGCTCATCGACTGGATAATTAGCGGCAATTGTATTTTTAAACTGACGCAATAAAACGCTGTCGGGTCGCTTATTTGTAAGGTATTGCTCGGCTTCTAGTAGTTTGCGATCAGCAGCGGAGATTAGTGCGCTGCTTTGGCTGACCAAGTATTCCAAGTTTTCCAGTAGTTGAAGTTGTTGTGAATCACTCCAACGCAACTCGACTTCTAGTCTATCCGACGTCCAAAGCACGGATTGAATCATCGACCGATTCGCCGCAACGTTCTGTAAGGCCTGATAACGTAATTTACGTTGAATAATTGCCCCTTGGTTTAAAGCGGGCGACGTGGCGAAAGAGAGTAGTAGGCGGTGTTCAACAAGGTCGCTAACCTCAAGCACTGTTAAATTTGTGATACCATTTTCAAAGAGTTGTGGTTGATCTAGAGGCGTTGGAGCCTTTTCACTTAAAATGACAATAGCGATAGCGACGATGAAACCTAAATATTTCAGATAAGTGCGATTAAAGAGGGGTTTGTCAGTTGTTTTAGCGGTAGCTTCAAAAGCTAATCTAGCCTCAGTGTAGGGATCCGATCCACTTTTGGGCAGAGGCTCTTCAAAAGGTTGAGATTTGTGGTTAGGTTTATGCTCTGACATCTAAAAAGTGATCTCGTCGAAGTTAAAACAATAAAACAATATTATCCTTGATTCTGCCAGCAAATAACAGCGGTCTAATATCAATTTTAAATCGATTAGTTTAACCCCCTTGCACAGAGATGCATGCCTATTGGTTCTCTCTGTAAGCCGTTTTGATGCAAAGACCAGATGGTCACTAGAGTGATTCACAGATTAAACACAGCGACTGTTTGCATTGTGCGTTGGAGAAAAAAAGTGAAATATTAACATCAGAGTTTTACGCGTAGATGAAAGCGAACTTGGTGCAGCTATCAATATGAACTATAAAATGATCAATGAGTATTTTCTAGTGCTATGATAATATACGCCGATACTGAGCGCAGAGGTACTTTTAAAGTATCAAAAAAGTTTTTGCAGTGACTGTTTTTGTGCGAAAAATAATCGAGTTGGCAGATCGTTTACTGATAGCAATATACACCAGTCAATCTGGTTGTCAGCTTATATAAGTACTTTCTATTTTGAGGAAAAAAATTGGATTCTCTTTTTTTATGGATGACCGAGAATGGTCTTGACCCGACTTTAGTTGCCTACGTAGGCGTGGCCATTGCCTTTGTTGTTTTAACTAAAATGTTCTTTTTTCAAAAGCACAACAATGCCGACAGTGAAACTGCAAGACACAAAGCAGATATTGCACCGTCACCAACAGATTTTGAAGTCAAAGATCCACTTGAAAAATCCCAAGCTATTGTCGATGAGTTGCCCGCGCAAATAGATGCAGTGCAAGTAAATACAGCCATAGAAGCAGAAGCTGCCACTATTTACTCAAAAAGCACCGAAAGTACTTTACAGGAAAGCAGTAAGTTCCTTGATAATGTACAGCCAGAGCCAGAGCCAGCGCCAGCGCCAGCGCCAGCAGAAGTAATGGCCGAAAAAATCCAGAAGCCTAGTTTTTTTGCTAAGGTTAAATCTGGATTGGCCAAAACCAAGGCAGGGATGACCAGGCAAATGGGTGATTTGTTTCTGGGGGCGAAGGAAATCGATGATGAGCTGTTAGAAGAGCTAGAGACAATATTGATAACCTCGGATCTCGGTATATCAGCAACGACAGAAATCATCAAAAAATTGACTGAACAAGTCGATCGTAGTGAACTTAAAGATCCAGCGGCGCTGCATCAAGCGCTAAAAGATGAGCTGGCTTCGATTTTGAAAGTGGTAGAAAAACCACTTGAAATTGATGTTCAAAAAAAGCCTTATGTGATTCTCATGGTGGGTGTGAATGGCGTAGGCAAAACCACCACCATAGGCAAACTGGCTAAGAAGTATCAAGGCGAAGGCAAGTCCGTCATGTTGGCTGCAGGTGATACTTTTAGAGCAGCGGCCGTTGAGCAGCTTCAAGTATGGGGTGATAGGAACGATGTGCCAGTGATTGCTCAGCACACTGGGGCGGATTCAGCGTCGGTGTTATTTGATGCTATTGAGTCGGCTAAAGCAAAAGGTGTTGATGTGCTAATTGCAGATACTGCCGGTCGTTTACAAAATAAAGATAATTTAATGCAAGAATTGCAAAAAGTGATTCGAGTGATGCAAAAGCATGATACTACAGCTCCCCATGAAGTGATGTTGGTGCTAGATGCTGGAACCGGTCAAAATGGTCTCTCCCAAGCAAAAGTTTTTGGCGAGTCAGTCGGGGTCACTGGAATAACCTTGACTAAACTGGATGGCACCGCAAAAGGAGGCATTATTTTTGCTATTGCTAAATCCTTGAATTTGCCTATTCGCTTCATTGGTGTCGGCGAGCAAGTTGATGATTTACAAACTTTTGTCGCTAAAGATTTTGTTAAAGCTTTATTTGACTGATAAAAATAGTGGCATTAAGCTCAGTGTGTTTATTGACCTGGATGAAAGTGGCTATTTTACTACACAGGCTTGTTCAGTAAATATTAGCTTCATAGCGCAGGATGTGTTTGATCTATGATCAGTTTTGACAATGTGAGTAAAAAGTACGCCGCCGGCTTCGAAGCGGTCCATGATGTATCTTTTAACATCGATCCAGGTGAGTTAGTTTTTCTCACAGGGCACTCAGGTGCAGGTAAAAGCACGGTGCTCAAACTTATTATGCTGATGGAGCGTGCAAGCAGTGGTGAGGTAAATGTGGCGAATAAATCGCTATCAAATATGCAATCTAGGGAAATACCTTTTCATCGCCAACAAATAGGCGTGGTATTTCAAAACCATCAATTACTATTTGACCGATCGGTCTTTGATAATGTCGCACTGCCTCTGCGTATTTGTGGCTACAACGCCGACGATGCGGCTAGAAGGGTGCGCGCAGCCCTCGATAAAGTAGGCTTGCTGAAGCGTGAAAAAATCAATCCTAAGCAACTATCGACTGGCGAACAGCAGCGGATTGGGATAGCGAGGGCGATTGTACACAAACCTAAAATTCTTCTCGCCGATGAGCCAACCGGTAACTTAGATCCTCAGTTGTCAGCTGAGGTAATGACCTTGTTTAAACAATTTAATCAAGTGGGAACTACCGTGCTGGTGGCGAGTCATGACTTGAGTCTAATTCGACGGATGAACTGTAGAACCTTGACCCTCAGAGAGGGGAGCTTGATAGACGATGTCTGATTTAAAAAAACTAAATCCAAAGCGCGGTGCACAACAAGTCATTGTTAAAGCGAGTGATAGGCGCCGACATAGTTTGCAGCACCACCGTGAAGTAGCCAAAGATTGCCTGAGACAATTATTGATTTCACCTATCGCTACGTTTATGACAGTACTAGTGCTCGCTATAGCACTAGCTCTGCCGAGTTTCTTGTTTACTGCGTTGGCCAATATCTCCCGAGTTGCCGATAGTTGGGACAATGAAAATAAAATCTCACTCTACCTACAGGTGGATTTGTCAGAGGCCCAAGTAGAAAATTACGTTCAACGACTGTTGTTAAGGCAAGATCTTATCGCCATAGATCTAGTGGATTCTTCTCAAGGTCTGCTGGAATTTAAACAGTTCTCGGGCTTCTCTGATGTACTTGATTCCCTCGAAGAGAATCCATTACCCGCAGTTGTCTCTGTACTAGCTAAGGATGCCAGTGAGCTCGGCTTAGAAAAATTAAAAGCAGAGTTGCAAACAATGCCAGAAGTTGATCAGGCTGTGCTCGATTTAGATTGGGTAAAGCGTTTTAATGCGATTTTACTGGTCATTGAGCGAGCCATTATTGCACTAAGTGCGCTGTTGGCTTTTGCGGTTCTTTTGATAATAGGTAACACTATTCGCTTAAATGTTGAAAGCCGCCGAGATGAAATACTCGTCTCTAAATTGATGGGTGCGACTAATGATTGGGTACGTAGGCCCTTTTTGTATACAGGTGTCTTTTATGGATTAGCGGCGTCAATTCTTGCTTGGTTAGTGATTGAATTTGCGTTATTGGTGATGCAAACGCCTATATTACAATTGTCTCAACTCTATCAAAGTCACTTCAGTGTAGAGGGGTTAGGTGCTGTCGGGAGTATAGTTCTGCTGGCTTTAGGGCTAATACTGGGGATGTCAGCTGCGCTGATTTCGGTCAACAAATTTCTAAACCTGCTCGAACCGAAATAGCTTTTTATCGTTAACCTTGATCTAGGATGCTGTGGCTAAGTGCAACGCTAATTAGTCTGGTTAAAAAGCAAAATTTATTATATAGCTGGCTTCGATGCTTAATTTCTTGACTGTTCTATAAAAATGTGTATTCTTGCATGTTCGATGCAGTCCAGATTTTGTATCTGGGTTGGCAATAATATAGACGTTTATGTTAAAATTGAACTTATATTCAACGCCATTGCCATAAAACATATGGCACATTTTAGTCCGCAATTGGGCTTTGAAATTCAAGAATACGAGGTGGTAGAGTTACATGGGCAAAAGCTTACTGGCAATTGATCATATTTCCCCAGGGCAAAACTTAGAGGCGTATTTGCAAACAATTAGCGCTATTCCGGTGCTGTCTGTTGCAGAAGAGCGCGCGCTTGCTGAACGTTTGACGGATCAAAATGATCTTGTCGCTGCGCGCCATCTGGTGATGTCTCATTTGCGCTTTGTCGTACATATCGCCAGAAGCTATTCTGGATATGGCTTGCCATTAGCTGATTTGATTCAAGAGGGCAACGTTGGGATGATGAAGGCCGTAAAACGCTTTGATCCCGAAGTCGGTGTTCGATTAGTGTCTTTCGCAGTGCATTGGATAAAAGCAGAAATGCACGAATATATCCTGAAAAATTGGCGCATTGTGAAAATAGCGACGACCAAAGCCCAGCGCAAATTATTTTTTAACTTGCGCTCTAAGAAAAAAGATCTTGGTTGGATGAATAATAAAGAGGCTTGCAGCATAGCTGAAGACTTAGGTGTCGAGCTTAAAACGCTGCGTGAAATGGAAGGGCGCTTAGCCTCCGCAGACACTGCTTTTGATATGACAGGCAGTGATGATGATGAAAGTACTTTTTTTGCCCCTGCTCAGTATCTAGAAGATAACTCTGAGAATCCCGAAACGCTTCTAGAGAGTTCTGATTGGAAGTCTCATTCAGAGACGAAATTAATTAGTGCTCTGCAAGACCTAGACGATAGAAGTAGGGATATTTTGTCCCAGCGTTGGTTAAGCGATACTAAATCCACCTTGCATGAATTAGCCGCTCAGTATCAAGTATCAGCTGAGCGCATTCGTCAGTTGGAAAAAAATGCTATGAAAAAGTTAAAAGAAGCTATGGGTACTGAAAGTAGTGGACTGTTAGCATAGATAAACTCGTAAAGATAAACCGTCCGATAGGGCGGTTTTTTTTGGTTTTTTAAAAGTGGCAATGAAAAATGAAGATTAAGCAATTTATGATGTTTGGCGCCGCACTTGGCTTGTCTTCGGTGTTAATTGGGGCCTTCGCAAGCCATGGTTTGAAACACCTCCTATCAGTTAAATCTCTGGGCTGGATGACAACGGCAGCTAGCTACCAAATGTACCACGCACTAGCTATATTGGCTGTTGGTGTGCTCATGATGAAAGTGGGAAAAAATTCGCTTCTGTTGACATCGGGCTACAGTTTTAGTTTAGGCGTTCTCTTGTTCTCTGGGAGTCTGTATGTTTTGGCTCTGATTGAAATGGGTGTTATCCCTAGCCTTATAAAAGGATATGTTGTCTTTATGATCCCTGCGGGAGGGGTGGCTTTAATTATTGGTTGGCTCAGTTTATTTCTGGCCGCTAGCAAATTAACCGAGTCATAGAGAGTTATAGCTGTTAGCTAAACGCATAAATAGTGGGTAAAATGCGTTCATATGGACAGTTTACTAACTAACGGGCTAAAAAATTTAGCGATGATTAGAGTGACGGGTAAAAATGACTGAAGAGAAACAACGCTTACGTACCATACGCAGTTTTGTAATGCGTGCAGGCAGAACAACATTAGGACAAGAACGCGCCTTGGAAGAACTTTGGCCAGTGTTCGGATTGGAGATAAAAAACGGCCTGATAGATTTTAACCAAATTTTTGCTAGAGAGGCCCCGACTGTTTTAGAAATAGGTTTTGGTATGGGTGAGTCATTGATCTCAATGGCAAAAGCAGCTCCTTACATGAATTTTATAGGAATAGAAGTGCATCGTCCTGGTGTAGGCAGGCTGTTGTCTAGAGTCGCAGACGAGGAGTTGACCAATATTCGGGTCTATTCTGAAGATGCTATAGAGGTATTGGCTGATTGTATTCCAGAAACTTCGCTGCATACATTACAGCTGTTCTTTCCCGATCCATGGCATAAGAAAAAGCACCATAAAAGACGTATTGTGCAAGCAGGTTTCGTGCAAACTATTCGCGCTAAACTAGCAATTGGCGGTGGTTTTCACATGGCGACTGACTGGCAAAATTACGCAGAACATATGATGCAGGTTATGGAAATTGCAGAGGGGTTTACGAATAAAGCAGGCGCCAAAAATTATTCTCCGCAGCCTTTGGCTCGCCCAGACACTAAGTTCCAGCGACGTGGCGAAAAACTTGGTCACGGGGTCTGGGATTTGATCTATAAGCGTGCGTTGTGAATTTAAAGAAGTGGCTTTAACCCCTCTCGATGGGATATAAATCTTAAAAATGTTTTAATTTATTGGTAGGGTCGAGTATATTGGAGGTATGTGAGCCTAACATCGCCTCTATGGATGCAGGTGATTTGCAAAAAGTAATTTAGACCCTATAGTTAATTCTTAGTGCTTTAGAATCAGTCCCTGCTTCAAAGCAATATTAAATTTTTGATCAAAGGATGTGCTCAGTGACAGATTCGAAATATCGTTTAGTAACTCGTAGTGATTTTGATGGTTTGGTCTGTGCTGTTTTACTTAAGCACTTGAACTTAGTTGATGAGATCAAATTTGTTCACCCCAAAGATATGCAAGACGGAAAAGTAGAAGTCACAGAAAATGATATAACCACTAACCTGCCTTTTGTCCCTAGTGTATATATGGCCTTCGATCATCACTTGTCCGAGTTGATTCGCAACGATAAAGCTGACAACTATATTATCGATGCCAAAGCGCCGTCTGCAGCTCGGGTCGTATTTGATTATTATGGCGGTTACGATGTGTTCCCAAAAGAGTGGGAAGAGATGTTAAAGGCTGTTGATATCGGTGATTCCGCTCAATACGAACGTCATGATATCCTCGACCCTCAGGGCTGGTCGCTATTGAACTTCCTCATGGATGCGCGGACTGGGCTAGGTCGATTCCGTAAGTTTAGAATTTCTAACTACGAGCTCATGATGGATTTAATCGATTACTGTAAAGATAATAATATCAGCAGTATTCTAGAGCTACCAGACGTGAAAGAGCGTGTCGAGCTTTACATGGAGCAACAAATCAAGTTTGTAGAGCAAATTAAACGTTGCTCTCAGGTTGTCGGCAATTTGGTAATTCTAGATTTATTGGACGAAGAGCAAATATGGGCGGGTAATAGATTTATGATCTATGCGCTCTTCCCTGAAGTGAATATTTCTATCCATAAAATTTGGGGTATTAAAAAGGAAAAGATAGTGTATGCCACCGGAAAGTCAATCTTTGACCGAAGTTCAAAGACCAATGTTGGTGAGCTAATGCTCAAGTATGCTGGAGGCGGCCATGAAGCGGCGGGCACTTGCCAGATTGATAATGCAGAAGCAGAGTCGGTGCTGTCTGAATTAATTGAAAAAATCAATAGCGATGGCTAGTAAAGGAAATAGCAGCAGACACGCAATTGAGCATAATAAAAAAGGGCCTTAGGGCCCTTTTTTATTGTTTTGAACAAACTAATCGAGCATTGATAAATCGCTAACAACGTATAGGCTTTAAGGGACGCGGATACTTTATGTGGACGAGATTTCACGGGTTTCCAAGCCAGTTTGCCTTGAGGCTCGATAGCCGCGCGGCGCTGAGCTAAATTTTCACCTGAGACTATTCGGTTAATGCCTCTGTTAGGGATGTCTAATAGTATTTTGTCGCCATTTTCTATAAGGCCAATCGCCGCACCTGCAGGTTCTTCAGGAGATACATGTCCAATAAGAGTCCACCTGAAAACCTGCCGTTATTTAGCAGTCCACAAGCTTTACCCAGGCTCTTAGATTTAATCTAGGAAGAAGGGTAGTATTACCTGCATGCCCGGACCGCCTTTCGGTCCCTCGTAAAGTACAATGATAATGTCTCCAGCGCTTACCTTGTCGGCAAGAATGTTAGCTACCGCTTCGTCTTGAGATTCTGTGACGTGCGCAGCGCCTTCAAAAACCAATATTGATTCGTCAACTCCCGCGGTTTTTACCACACAAGCGTCTAAAGCGATATTGCCATATAGAGCCGCTAAACCACCTTATAGAGAGTAGGCGTTTTCAAGTCAACGTTTGCAGCCCGACTCTCTGTCACCATCGACACTGCTCCAGTGTCTGGCTTGACTGAAAGCTGTTTATGTCTGGATGCCAGCCTGATCTGCGCGATAAAACTTGAGTATTGCTGGGCTTGGATTACACATTATATCCCATTTTCACGACTCAATTACCGCTGGTAAAATGGCATGATTTTATTGCGGATCCAACCTTGGCAGATGCGATATTAGACTGGCTATTACAAAACGCTCACAAACTAGAATTAAAAGGAGAATCCATGAGAAAAGTACTCAAAAGCTTGACTGAAAATGATCACTTAGCGTAAAAAGAAAGTACGAAATGCTTAGGAGAAGAAAGTGATCACGTTCAATCGCAGAGAGCGATCATTTTGAGTGGAATACGCACACCATGAATAAGTAATGTTCGTAGCCGTTTATTCGCGTGGTTACTTATTTTATCCATGTAACAACGTTCATCGCCGGCATAATGTTTTGGCGTTATTCCTAACCAAGTATCAAACTGCTAACCGTTCTTGAACTGTTTACCGGTATTAATGGCAGCTATCGTCTTTGCAGCAATAATCGGGCCTATACCCGGTATTTGCTGTATTCGATTATAGTCATTGTCATGCTTTAGAAGCCCGTGAGATTGATCAATTGTTTCTTGAACGCGAGATTCTAGCGCCGCCAGTTCGATATACATCTCCTGGAAGAAAGTACCAGCAGTGAACGTAAGTGGTTTCTCTGCGTCTTCTATAATAAGAGGTAATTGTTTATAGATAATATGAGCGCCCTTAGCGCATATAATATGATAATCAGCGAGCAAGCCACGTATTTAATTAATAACCGCAGTACGATGCTTAATAAGAGGTTCTCTAATACGTTGTAAGCACTGTATATCTTGATTTTTTAGAGACTTAACCGGAACAAAGTGAATATTAGGCCGCTGGCTCGCTTCAGCGATCATCAGTGCATCATTACGATCGTTTTTATTTCCTTGAACAAAAGGCTTAACCTTTATAGGGGGTATTAACTTTACTGTATGAGCGAGTTCTTGAATAGCTAGCCCCCAAGGGTGGGAGGATTAACACGCTTGCATCGCCACAATGGTTGGCTCAAATTGACGTAGTTCATGAAGTAAATTATCTCTTTGAACCTTAAGTAACAAATATCTTTGTGAATCAACAATACTAGTCGATAAAATGAATAAAAAACTCGCTTTTAAAAACTATTGTTAACATAATAGCGTTGGTCAACAATCCGCAGCGATTGTTGACGTAATAGAGATCTAACAATTTATTAGTCACAGGAGTATTGAGATGAAGCTATTGGTCGTGGAAGACGACGCTGATTTACGCCGTCAACTGGTCAGTGGGCTTGAATCACGAGGTTATACTGTCGAGGAAACAGGCGATGGTAGAGAAGCTTTATACATGGGTTGTGAGTTTAATTACGACTTAACTATCGTAGATTTAGGTCTTCCTTCTCTCTCTGGTGTTGATCTCATAAAGCAGTGGCGAGCAGCTGAGCGAAACTTTCCTATCCTTATTTTGACCGCAAGAGGTGAGTGGCAGGATAAAGTCGAAGGATTGGAAGCGGGCGCCGATGATTTTCTGGTGAAACCATTTCACATCGAAGAGTTGGTAGCTAGGTTAAATGCACTGCTAAGAAGAGCGGCTGGGCATGCAAAGCCAGTACTCGAATTTGGCAATTTAACCTTAGACACTATCGGCCGAGTTGTTGCGTTTGGTGGCCGGCCAATTAATTTAACGAGTTATGAATACCGCACGTTAGAGTACCTAATGATGCATGCAGGTAAAACGGTTTCTAAAGCGGAATTGACCGAACATTTATACCACCAAGATTTTGACCGTGACAGTAATGTGCTCGAAGTGTTTATTCGTCGTTTAAGACAGAAGCTAGATCCTGATCAAACCATGTCTCCGATCACTACAGTGCGTGGTCTTGGCTATCGTTTTGACCTGGTACGAACCTCTTAATGATAAAATGGCTTGAAGGCAAGTGTCATTCGATTAGATATCGATTACTCTTTGCCTTCACGCTTTTGTTTATTTCAGTGCTCCTTTTACTTGGTCTATTTCTTGACCATCTCTACAGTGTTGATCAAAAGCAGCATTTGCAACAAAAGCTGCAGTTTAAAGCGAGCCTGTTTACTCATTGTCTATCTTCTGGTGATACTCTTGGCATTGCTAAGTTCGATTATTGCGTTAGTGTCCAGAAACCCGATGGACAAACGGTATTCTATATTTACAATTCTTTACATGAGCTTGCCTGGGGATCCCCAATACAGACGACTGGCAATCCAACGGCCGCTGTAATCAAATCGCTACTTAACTTGAAAACAATATCTTTAACAGAGTTCAGCGCTAGCTTTTGGCTGGTTTCAGAGATAGCTAATAACAGTTTCTTGTTATTAAAGGTCTCTCAAAATCAATTTCAGAGCCAAATTGACTCATTCAGATTAGATCTTTTCGGCTTGTTAGCAAGCTTATTAGGGCTACTTATTGCCAGCTTTGTGTACATCTTGCACAGAGGGCTGCAGCCATTAGATAAAATGGTTATCGCGATAGCAGACATCGCCTCGGGGAAAAGTAAACAAATTGAAGATGAGTATGCCTCTGAATTCGTTGCTATGCGAGACGGTTTGAACAACGTGTTAAATGCCGAGCGGATTCAGAGAGAACGTTATCGAAACACCCTTGCCGATTTAGCCCACAGTTTAAAAACCCCGTTAGCGGTTATGCAAGGAGCTGCAAGTGAAAACTTGGATTATGCTGCTTATCTGAGGGTGGCAGGTGATCAAATTCGTCGAATGGATCAAATTATTCAGTATCAACTAACACGCGCCGTCAAGAGTATTGGTGATGGAGCTAAGGTTAATATAGTACAATTAACCCCTATTATCGAACGCATTTTGTCCGCATTGGGTAAAGTTTATCGCGATAAAGAGGTAAAAGTAATATTGAATTTAGAGCGTGGAATCGAAATCAATGCGGATGAGAGAGACTTAATGGAAATGTTCGGCAACATGTTAGAAAATGCCTTTAAATACTGCCGTTCTGAAATTGCTGTCTCGGTTTATAGTGATCAAGACAACGTTTTTATCATATTGGAAGATGATGGTGCTGGTGTCTCTGAAAATATGCGTAACACTATTTTAGAGCGAGGAGAGCGTGCAGATACCTCAGCGGCCCCTGGACAGGGCATTGGTTTAAGTGTGTCAGTAGATATACTTAGCTCCTATAATTGCCGCTTAGAAGTTGAAGATTCTTTCTCCCTTGGAGGGGCAAAGTTTAGTATCACCTTTCCCCTGCACTAGGCAGCATTCTAAAACAGTGCTCGACAGACCCTGCAGCACCTTATTAAAGCGATCACTTAGTTTCTCAAGCAGCTCGCAAAGAACGCTTAATCGTATTTCGCCTGAATGAATAATTAATCAGTAATCTAGTTTTTCTTTTACACTGTCAATTTTGTCTTGTATCGTCTGCTCTTTATCTATGCGCGTACCAACTTTCATATGGCTGGTGATGCGTACAGCACCCATCTCATGTAAATCATCGTGACATCGTTTAACTGCTTTCATAACCAAATCCCAGTCTCCCTCAACATTGGTGCCAAAGCTGTGCATTTGGTGGTTTAAGCCCGCTTCTTTAAATACCTTCTGGCAATGTGCAACATAAGGCGAAACTGACAATCCGACGCCACCAGGCGACACCATAATATCCATAATAACATGCATAAAACAACCCTCGATAAATCAATAAATTTGCGATCTAAGAATATAGGATTAAATTTAAAACTTGACAATCTATAATGTCATTGGCCCTAACGCAGTGGTAAAACTGTCACTATAGATTAGTATTAAACAATTCAGTTCGTTTTTGCCTTTGTAGAATATTGATCTATTCTTTAATTATAAGTTGCATGATTAGATCAAGTTCTGATTATTACTGGGTGCTGTTAGACAGTTTTTGCATCAAGTTCGAGGTTATTCAGTACTTATTTTACAAGACTAATCAGACATGTGTACATGAGTTTGCACCTTTATTTGCTTATATAGCACTATTGTTATACATAACTGTGAAAATTATTTGCCATACCAAGGGGAAAAAATGTCTTCATTATTACGCGTTTTAGTAGTCGATGATTCGCTCAGTATGCGTCTAGTCGTGTCACGTTTACTGTTAAATCTGGGCCATCAAGTTATAGCGGAAGCTAGCGATGGCGCAGAAGCACTTCAACTCTATCTGGAGCATACACCCGACGTGGTGATGCTAGATTTGGTTATGCCAAAAATTGATGGTAAAAAAACGCTTAAAAAACTCCTGCAAGTTGACGAACATGCCCAAGTGGTTATCTGCAGTGCCTTAGGTTCAGAGACTGATATTGAATACTGTCTGAAAGCAGGTGCTCAGTTTTATTTACAAAAGCCCTATACCCTTGAAGGCATAAAAACCGCCTTAAATAATTTGTCAGAAACATCAGAGTGAGTAACCTATGTCAAATAATTTTTTTGGTCAATTTCTTTTAGAAAAAGGGGTGATCAGTAAATCACAATTGCTGACAGCCATTGATCTACAAAATGCCTCGCATTTTAGCTTAGGGCAAATAGCTATACGTAAAGGCTATTTGACAAGACAAGAAGCTGAAGTGATTAATCTAGAGCAACAGAGAACTGATCAACGCTTTGGTGCATTAGCAGTATCAATGGAGCTTTTAAAAGGTAGGCAAGTCTCAGAGTTATTTATTACTCAGCAAAAAGCTCGTAAGTTTTTTGGAGAAGTACTGATCGAGGAAAATGTCCTGTCACAAGCTAGTTTAACTGGCTATCTGCAAGAGCATGAAGATTTGAAAAGGCAGTCTTCTCTGCGATTGAACAGCAATATATACTCTCACCAAAATGGGGCATTGATAGCAGATATAATAAACACTACAGCGAGAATGTTTTCTCGGGTCATTAAAATGCAATTGCATGTATCTGAGGTCCTGTATGAGGATGTTGAAATTGGGGCGCAAGAGTTGGCGATTCATCAGTCGGCAGAACTACCAAAACCAATTAAAACTGGCTTTATTATGCATAGAAAGCTAATAACATCGCTGGCAAATAAATTTTTAGATATGGACGTGAGCGACAATCCTGAAGTATGCGAAGATGCAGTCAAAGAGCTATTAAATATTGTATTGGGTAATTCCCAAGTAGGTCACGATAAAAAGCATAAGGCCTTGTCAAAATTGGCTCCACCGCAAGTGAGTAAGCCAGGAGTCGATTTAAAAGCAGCCTACAAATCTGTACTAAATATACAAGTGTCCGTTCCTGATCATAGCTTTGTGCTCTTTTTGTATACCGATTAAGCCTGCTCTAATCGTTTTAAAAAGACCTTCGAGTTGCGCTGAAGATTGTAAATACGCTGCCTCTGTTGGGGTAATTGATCAACATTGATAGGACTAAATCCCTGTTCAATAAACCAATGGGCTGTTTTTGTGGTCAGTACGAAGAGCGCTTTAAGGTTTCTTTCAATCGCGCGTTGCTGCACCGCTTTAAGTAATAAGTCGCCTCTGTTGCCTCCCAGATAGCTTTGGTCTACGGCAATGCAGGCAAGCTCTCCTATATTCTCACTGGGAAACTCATATAGAGCTGCACAGGCAATAATTGCGCCATCCCTTTCTATCACGATAAACTGCTCTATTTCGGCCTCTAAATGCTCTCTTGAGCGTCTTACGAGAGCGCCTGTTTCTTCCAATGGACTAATTAATTCAATAATACCCCCAATGTCTTCTACGTTAGCGTTGCGAACTTGCTCGTAGGACGCTTCAGTAATCATTGTGCCACTGCCATCACGCGTATAGAGCTCTGCGAGCATAGCACCATCAACTTGATATGAGAGTAAGTGGCAACGAGACACCCCACCATTGCATGCGCTAATAGCGGTTTCTAATAAATGTGATACTTCACTCTGCGCTTGGTTAGGATCGCTAATTTGATTGCGGTATTGATTTAATAGTCGCTGAGCAGTGCTGCTTAATAACTCGCTGCGTATGTCGCCATTGCTGTCAGTAATACCTTGGCCCTTACCGAGCAGTATCAATTTATCAGCGGTAAGTGCAATCGCCATTTGGGCGGCTACCTCTCCAACAGGCACATTGAAGGTTTCGCCGGTAGGCGAATAACCTATGTTAGAGACTAAAACTATTGTGTTTAAGTCGAGGACTTGGCGTATCGCTTGATGGTCTATACGCCTTACTTCGCCGGTGTGGCATAAATCGACCCCCTCGAATACACCCACAGGTTTTGCGGTAACAAAGTTGCCAGATACGACTCGGATCTTAGCACCGTGCATCGGTGTGTTTATAAGTCCCATCGATAACTTAGCTTCTAGAGAACTTCTTATGTAGCCACTTGCCTCAATCGCGCACTGCAATGTTCGGCTATCCGTGACTCGTCTGCGATGATGTAGTTGTGGCTTTAAGCCCTGTTCGGCTAATTTGTGTTCTATTTGTGGACGAGCACCGTAAACGAGCACTAAGCGCATCCCCAAGCTATTTAATAAAGCAATATCGTGGATGAGATTATCAAAGTTGTTATCATTGATAGCGGCGCCGCTGAGCATGATAACCACGGTGTTCCCACGCAGTGTATTAAAGTAAGGCGAAGATTGGCGAAACCAGTTCACATGTTGGTTAGCGTCTGCCACAACAAGCTCCAAAAATTATTAAATGGGTCTATTGTGCAGTCTTTGGTGTCTTAGGTCGAGGGGATTTAAGAGAATTTAAACAGTGGTTTTCTGTTGGCGATGGCAGCGCAGGAGAAACTAGGTAAAAAATAACCGAAATTGTGGTTTATAGGAATATATTAGCAATGTCAGTGCCTCTTGAATAGAAAATTACCTCGTGTAAAGGTCAATAACAATAAGCAATGAGGTTAAAAAAAATTCGGCGATCAGAAAAGTAAAGAGTTATTAAAGTCTATAGAGACCTAAAAGAAGCTGTGGGAATTATCCACAGCCTCCAGAGTGACAGGCTGAACTTCAGGTATAAAACATAAATGCCATAGTCTATTAACTCATCATCTAACTAAAGATGCCTTTGAACATAAAGAAGAACATGATGGATAACCCTGCACCGGCGGGCAAAGTAACAACCCATGAGATAAAGATTGTGCCTACGACCTTGAGGTTAAGAGCCGCTAAACCACGTGCTAAGCCTACACCTAGAACTGCTCCAACAAGGGTGTGAGTGGTGGATATAGGCAGTCCAGTACCGGATGCAAAGACGACTGTGCTTGCAGCGGCAAGTGTGGCGGCGAAGCCTCTTGAAGGGGTTAGTTCAGTAATGTTCTTGCCCACAGTGGCGATGACTTTGTGGCCGTACATCACTAGGCCAGTGACAATACCGGCGCCACCTAACAAGAGGATCCAAGAGGGCATCACGGATTTCTGCATTACTTCACCGCCGGCGCTGACAATGCCAACAACAGCTGCTATGGGGCCTACCGCGTTAGCGACGTCGTTAGAGCCGTGTGCAAAAGCCATGGCGCAGGCAGTAAACATCATCAGCACACCAAACAATTTTTCGACGCTGGAGAAGTGATAATCTTTATCCGCTTCCTTGTCTTCTTTAATGCGATTCAACATGATTTTGCCTATCACCATTGTGATGAAGGCCAAGCCAAAAGATATGAGGGCACTGGAACCAAAGCTAAGATCTAAACCAATATGCTTCAAGCCTTTGGTAAAAGTGACCATGGAAATGATAAAGCCGACTAAAAAGATGTAACCAGGTACATATTTTTGGGCGTTCCTAAAGGGGGTGGCACTATCTAGTACTAAGCGCTGTACAGATCTGAATAAAAAGAAGGCCATCAGTCCTGCAGTAATAGGTGATACTACCCAACTGGCAACGATTTTAGCGACTTTCCCCCAGTTTACCGCGTCAGGTGATATACCCACAGCGGCGAAACCGACAATGGCTCCCACTATAGTGTGGGTCGTCGATACTGGCCAGCCAAAAAAAGTAGCGACCAGTAGCCATATAGCGGCGGCCAACAGGGCAGCCATCATACCAAATATTAATAGCTCGGGAGTGCTCGCTAAGAGCGAGGGGTCAATTATGCCTTTACGTATAGTCGCAGTTACCGCACCGCCAGCTAGATAAGCGCCGGCAAATTCGAACACTATAGCGATCATTATAGCTTGTTTTAAAGTCAACGCTTTTGAACCAACTGAGGTTCCCATCGCGTTGGCGACATCGTTAGCGCCTACGCCCCAGGCCATAAAAAAGCCAAATACGCAGGCAAGAATGACGATAATGTCACCGTACTGAGCAATAATATTCATAAAAAAACTCTTAGATTACGCTGCTAGCGTGCGATAAGTAATTGGAGCCTGCCGCCGACATCTTGTGCTCGGTCTGCTAGATCTCCAACCCAGGAAATAACGTTATAGAGAAAGATTGCATCGATTGGATCGAGTTCTTTTTCTACTTTAAAAAGGGAGTGTCGGACATGTCGTTCGAGTTCGTCTGTGGTGTGTTCTAAATCATCGAGTTTATTAATCAGGGCTTCTACGACATCGACTTCTCTGCCACGAAATCCCGCACCCACTAGCTCGTCGAGTTCATTGAGGGCAATCAAGGCCTGTTGTGAGGTGTTCACAGCCGCCTGCACAAACTCTAGCATTTCCTTTTGAATTATCTGCGGGATAAGTATTTTTCTACCCAACATAATACCGGAAATATCTTTTGCTCTATTGGCTATTTTGTCTTGCATACGCAGCAAGTTGAGTAAATCTGTGCGAGGCACAGGTAAGAATAAACTGCTGGGAACGGATTGGCGGACTTCTTTTTTTATAGCGTCAGCTTCATTTTCTAAAAGAGTGATTTTTTGCTGCAGTTGTTCTGCGACTAACCAATCGTTGTCATAGGTCGCCTCAAAAAAGGGTATTAATTGTTCTGCACAATATTGTGCTTTTGCTATATGTTCTTGCATAGGTTTAAACGGCGAGCGAGCAAACATTTGCAAGAAAGGATTAGTTGTGGCCATAATCCTAAACCTCATTAGATATTATTTTTGACAAGTATAATTGGTGATGCTGCAAAGTTGTAGTTAAATGTGAGTTTATTAGCGTGCTTAGCTAAGGACTGTCTTTAAAAAGTGACACATTATAAGCTACTTTGTTGAATTATAGGTAAAAAGAAGATGAAGAAAGAAATTGAAATTAAATTGCAGATTTCTCCTGACAAGATAGATTTATTGTTAAATAATCCTTTTATTAGCGTTTTACCGAAAGAGAGTCCACAGCGCTTACTTAAAAATGCTTATTTTGATAGCGATGATTGGCAGTTGCAAAAGCATAAAGTAGCCTTGAGAATTCGCAACAGCGGCCAAGACTACATTCAAACGTTAAAAACGCGAGACACAAGTGCCTAAGGTCTTTACCAACGTTTGGAATAGGAATAGGAATAGGAATGGGAATGGGAATGGGAGTTGAGTGAGAGTGGCTTAGATTATAGTCTGCTGCCAAGCAACCACCGTCCATCAGAGTTTAGACATTTAACTCTGGCAGAACAGTTCTCAACGGATTTTAGTCGCAGACTATGGCACTTTTCTCATGATGGTGGAACAGGCGCTGTTTGTGAAATAGAGATGGCCTTAGGTCAGGGCAGCATTCATGCTCCTCAATTTTCGAAGGGTCTGCAAGTTAGTGAATTAGAACTGGCTTCAGGTTGTGAGGAAGTTTTGCAACAGTGAACTGCGATTTTAAAGCAACAGTGCGCCGAATTAGCACCCTGCGATCAGAGTAAGACGGCGCGCGGTTATGATTTATTAAAGACCATGAAAATCAGTCATTAACATCAAGGAACCCTATGCGCTACCAACCTGACCTAAGCAATATACCGCCCTCACTCATCTCTTTCACAAAGCAGCAGTGGGAGCGAATAGAACCTAGTTTGGCCTCCGTGACTTTAGCTGAAAATGAAATAACGGCCCTCACTAAAGTGGTTGTAGGGAGTGATTTTGTTGTTGAGCAGTTTATTAGCAAGCCAACGTTGTTGTCTGAATTGTTGTCTGAAAATGGACTGTTTGAACCTTATAGCCAAGCCCAATATGCTCAGACGTTAGCCAAATTAATCGCTGATGTTGATGATCAAGCTGCGCTAGAAAAACAGCTTAGAGTGTTTAGGCAACGCGAGATGGTCCGCCTGATATGGCGAGATTTAAATCGCTCTGCTGACACCCTCGCAACAATCAAAGAATTAAGCGCCTTAGCTGACACCTGTGTTAATGAGAGCCTAAAAAAACTTTATCATTGGCTATGTCTTCGACATGGTGTGCCATATTCCTATTCACAGCCAAATTGTCCTGCTGAGCAGCAGTATATGGTGGTTATTGGTATGGGTAAACTTGGCGCAGCTGAGCTCAATTTATCCTCTGATATTGATCTAATGTTTTGCTATCCAAAAAACGGTGAAACAGTCGGCCAAAAAAAGTCTCTGGATAATCAGGAGTTTTTTATTCGCTTAGGTAAACAGTTGATTAAGGCACTGGATGCCCCTACTCCTGATGGATTCGTTTTCAGAGTCGACATGCGCTTGCGTCCCTTTGGTTCCGTTAGCCCACTTGCCAGCAGTTTCAATGCGATGGAGAGCTACTACCAAAATCATGGCCGTGAATGGGAGCGCTATGCGATGATTAAAGCCCGGGTGATTGCAGGGGAGAGCCCTCAGACATTCAATTTCATGCAAAGTCTTAAGCCTTTCGTCTATCGCAAATATATTGACTATTCAGCCTTTGAATCGCTGCGTGAAATGAAGGCGATGATCAATAGTGAGGTCAGGCGTAAAGGGTTGACCAATAATGTTAAATTAGGCTCGGGTGGCATTCGTGAAATTGAATTTATCGGTCAAGCTTTTCAGCTTATTCGCGGCGGAAGGGACGCACGACTTCAAACGAGAGGGTTATTGAATATACTAGATTTACTGCCTGAGACCGTCTCGATGCCAGAGCTCGTGGTTGCTGAACTGAGAAGGGCCTATTTGTTTCTAAGGGATACTGAGCATGCGATACAAGCCATCGCAGATAAACAAACTCAAGAGCTTCCAATCCAAGAGCGGGAAATGTTACGTATTGCAGTGAGCTTAGGTTTCAATGATAGCGAAAGCTTTAATCATTGCTTGACTGGGCACAGGGAAAAAGTGAGTCAACATTTTTCTGAAATACTGGCACCCGCTGAAGAGGAGCATCAGCAGACTAAATCTGACGCGGACTGGCTATTACTCTGGCAACAAAAGCTGTCAGTAGCAGAAGCAGAAGAACTCTGTGCTGAAAAAGGCTTTGATGACGCCGCAAAGGCAAGTAAATTAATCAGTGATTTAGCGCAGTCTAAGGCGATGAGCTTACTTCAGCCACTAACAGTTAATCGCTTAAAACAAGTTATGCCCCTGCTCATCACACAAGCCAGTGAAGTCGATAATAGTAGCCAGACGCTAGAGCGTGTGATAAAAATTGTTTCTGCTATTTTGCGTCGGTCTGCCTATTTAGTGTTGCTCATAGAGAACCCTAATGCGCTATTACAATTAGTTAAATTGTGCTCAGCAAGTCACTGGTTTGCTCAAGTACTCACCAAGCAACCAGTGCTACTAGATGAATTAATCACTCCGCAAACACTCTATTCACCGCCTGGTAAGCGACAGTTAGAGTCTGAGTTAAGTCAGCAGATGCTGCGAATTCCCGAAGATGATGAAGAGCAATTAATGGATAGTTTACGCTACTTCAAGCATGCCCATGTATTAAAAATAGCAGCCAGTGACATTACCGGTGTGCTGCCTTTAATGAAAGTCAGTGATTACCTTACCTGGCTAGCTGAAGCTATTCTTCATAAAGTATTAGACATTGCCTGGCGCACCTTGGTTGCTAAACATGGAGTACCAAGTGATAAAAATGGCGAAGAATATGGCCGGAATTTCATTGTTATTGGCTACGGGAAAATGGGCGGTATTGAGTTGTCCTATGGTTCTGATTTGGACTTAGTGTTCCTACACGGCGCCGATTCAAATGCACTGACGAATGGAGAGAAATCTATCCCTAATGCGGTGTTTTATACTCGTTTAGGCCAACGTGTTATTCATATTTTAAATACCTTTACCGCCAATGGGCAGCTTTATGAAATAGATATGCGACTGCGGCCAGCAGGAAATTCAGGGATGCTTGTAAGCCCGCTATCTGGATTTAAAGCTTATCAATTGAATGAAGCTTGGACATGGGAGCACCAAGCCTTGGTTAGGGCGAGAGTAGTCAGTGGTAGCGAGTCATTAGCCAATGACTTTGCTCTCGTTAGAAAGCATGTGCTGGAACAGCAAAGAGATGCTCTGGAACTGTCTCAGGCGGTCAGCGAGATGCGTGAAAAAATGCGTGTGCACTTAGGCTCCAGTCAACAGCAACAAAGCCATCAGTTTAATTTAAAACAAGATGCTGGGGGCATTGTAGATATAGAATTCTTAGTGCAATATTATTGTTTGGCCTATGCCTATAAATATCCAAAGATAATTGAATATACGGACAACGTTAGAATTTTAGACGCCCTAGAAAAGGCCGCGCTGCTGGATGTTGATCAAGCCGAAACTCTGCGCGAGGCCTACAAGGCCTTTCGCGCAATGGGGCATCGTCAAGCTATGCAGGAGCAACCGTCAACCATAAATGCTAATTTACTTAAGGAGCATAGAGTTGCCGTGGCAGAAATATGGAAAAAATTAGTCAATGACAGCCCGAGGAGCTTGTCGGACTTGGCCGATCGTCGCGAGAAAAAGTAGATTGGAGGCAGATTGCTTGGTCTTTATTAGGCTAAATAAGGTGCTATTTGACGAGAGAGAGCGGGGAGCATGACCCAATTCTGATTATTTGCAGTAGATTAGCGGTTCGTTGCTAGTCATTTAAAATGACTGTAGCGAGTGCTTAAGTTAAGCTTTCATCTTAGTCACTCGCTTTACAAACAGCGTTAAACGCTGAATAGCCAATTGTGTTTATCTTCCGCTAAGCCCCATTGAATATCGTTCATAGCTTGGCGCAATTGCTTAGTAACAGGACCTTCTTTGCCATCACCTAAAATATACTCATTGTTGTTGTGAATAAAAGTCCCAACGGGGGCTAAAACTGCAGCGGTGCCAGAGAGGGCTGCTTCGCAACCGGGCTTTGATGAACGCTCAATTAATTCATCGACAGATATTTCCCGCTCGCAGACGCGAAGGCCTAAATCGGCGGCTAAGGTTAGAATAGAGTTGCGTGTGACGCCGTGTAAGAAACTCTCATCAAGCGCCTTAGTAATAATCTCGCCATTATCTATCAGCAAGAAATTAGCCGCGCCGGTCTCTTGTGCAAAACCACCGGGGCAGAATAGCACTTGATCCGCTTGGTATTTGTCTCTAGCTTGCATAATAGGGCGCAGTGCACTGGCATAATTGCCACCGCTTTTTATCATGCCGTTATGTGGTGCGCAGCGCATGCCCGTTTCATCTAAAAGCAGCCGCAGGCCGCCAGCATCGCTGTTAAAGTATTCGCCTACTGGAGATAATAAAACGTACTGTAACGAAGTGAGTGAAGGCGATGCCGCTTTACCTATGGCTGGGTCGATGCCGAAATGCGTTGGCCTGATATACATAGACCCGGGAGGTTCTGGGACTTGTGCCGCATATTGATCGACTGAATCTGTGATCATTTTTGCTGTAGCTTGCTTGTCAATGGTCGGTAGAGAGAGCAATTCACTACTTTGCGCAAAGCGATCAATATTTTTATCCATGCGAAATAATTTAATCTCACCATTGGGTTGCCTGAAGGCTTTCAAACCTTCAAAACAAGTACTTGAGTAATGCAGTACATGTGCACCCGGGTGTAAATTAATGCTATCGCTAGCGACCATTTCGGCCGAGCTCCAGTGCGAGCCATCAAAACGCGATATTGCCATCTGTGGCATAAAAATTGTACCAAATGCAGCCATCTGTAACCTCAATAAATAGTAGGGTAGCTTATAAGATTAGTCACCGCAAAGACCTAAAACTAGGTTAATAGACATCAGGCGACATTACTAAGTGCAAAAAAATTAGCTAAGTGTTTTGAAGCTTTACGGTTTTAAGCTATAAAACCTGTTATCTTACTTTTGCAGGTTAGATTGTAGTCATGAGTTGGTAAAAAAGGAATTAGCCAGGCAGAAAAATATTGGGAATTATCCAATAAACAGGGGATAATATCGGTTTTTTGTATGATATACCGCTATTTAAGAAAAATATGCACGCGCAAGGGGATATATTGAATATTTTGGTAGTTGGGCCCTCTTGGGTTGGTGATATGGTGATGAGCCAATCACTATTGTTGAGATTGAAAGCGGATAACCCTAATTGTCAGATAGATGTACTCGCACCTAATTGGTGCAGGTCCGTCTTGGCCAGAATGCCACAAGTTAATAAAGCAATAGAAATGCCTGTAGGACATGGTGCTTTAAAGTGGAAGATAAGAAAAAAACTCGCCTTGAGTTTAATCATCACGGATTATCAGCAGAGCATTATTTTACCGAATTCCTTAAAATCTGCCTTGGTGCCTTGGATGGCAAAGATTGAAAAGCGCACCGCTTGGCGTGGGGAATTGCGGTACGGCCTAGTGAATGACATGCGTAAGCTCGACAAAAAAGCTTTCCCTCTTATGGTGCAGCGCTATATCGCCCTTGCTGAAACCGCGAAAAATAGCGCCGTGGATTTAAAACCATTGTTGATCCCTCGCTTAGATGTAAACTTAGATCAACAGCGGGATTTATCTTCACGTTTTAGATTAGATGAAACTACAGAGAATCTGATTGCTTTTTGCCCAGGTGCTGAATTCGGCCCGGCTAAACGCTGGCCACATTATCACTTTGCGGCACTGGCTTCACTGCTTATAAAACGTGGTAAACAAATAGTTTGCCTAGGATCAGCCAAAGATTCAGAGGCCATTCAACAAATTAAGGACTTGTTAAACCAGACCGAACAGCAGCGTTTTGTTGATGTCTCCGGGCAGACTAGCCTAACAGAGGCAATTGATATATTAGCAGGGTGTGCGGCCATAGTGTCGAATGATTCAGGATTGATGCACATAGGGGCGGCAGTCAACACGCCAATGGTCGCATTATATGGTCCAACTAGCCCTGACTTTACCCCGCCTCTCGGTGAGAATTCAGAAGTGATTAGGCTTATCGAGGGATATATTAAGCTAAGGCGAGGTAAGACCGAGCTTGGCTACCATCAAAGTATGATTGATATTCAACCCGAGAAAGTATTAGAGCGACTGCAGAGTTTGGTGATAATATGAAAGTATTGATTGTAAAAACCTCGTCAATGGGAGATATCATCCATACACTGCCTGCCATAACAGACGCCATGAATGCGGTGGCTGGGATTCGTTTTGATTGGGTAGTTGAAGAAAATTTCAAACAAATACCACAGTGGCATAGCGCAGTAGATAAAGTTATCCCAGTGGCAATTAGACGTTGGCGTAACTCTTTATTGGCCACGTGGCGATCAGGTGAATGGCAAGCTTTTAAACAGAATTTACAGAGCCAAGAGTACGATGCGGTGATTGATGCTCAAGGGTTACTGAAAAGTGCCTGTTTGGTAGTGCGCAATGCTAAGGGGCCGAGTTTTGGGTTTGATAAGCACAGTGCCAAAGAGCCTTTGGCGAGTAAATGTTATAGGCATCCAATAGGTGTAGATAAGAATCTCCATGCCATCGAACGCACCCGGCAACTATTTGCTAATGCCTTGGGCTATAGTATACCCGACAGCCCAGGAGACTTTGGGGTCGTTGAGCATTTTCAGCGGAATCGGGCGGGGGCGTATTTAGTTTTTAATCATGGCACTACGCGGACAGATAAACATTACCCTGAAGTTTATTGGCAGCAACTCATTTTAATTGCCACTGCCCAAGGCTGGAATATTAAATTACCTTGGGGCAGTGTCGCTGAGAAAGAGAGAGCTGCTCGATTAGCCACAGGTAATGAACGGGTGACAGTGCTGAGCAAAATGTCGCTGTGCGAAATTGCCTGTGTGATTGCCAATGCCACAGGTTGTATTTCGGTCGACACAGGTTTATCTCATTTGAGCGCTGCACTTGAAACACCCAACATTACCTTGTTTGGACCCACTGATCCAAATTTGGTGGGAGGTTACGGGGAACAGCAATTATGCTTGCTCGCTGCCAATTATCCAGATCAGTTAAGCGCAATTGAGCCGGTTGTGTTCAGACCCTTGTTACCTGAAATCGTTTGGCAAGAATTTTCTGTGCTAGCAAAGTAATTACTCTAGAGATAGTTTTTTAAGGAATAAAGAGTTGTTTCCAAAATACCCTGTACAACAGATTGCTAAGGTTTATTTGAGTTTTAGTGTGTTTTTGTTTCTGGCTTTATCAGTGTCTTTTAAAGGCAGTTATGCCCTTAGTGGCAGCATTTTATTATCCAGTTATCTGTTTCTATTTAGCACAACAATCCGCCAAAGAATAGCCCTGACTAGCACTGAAAAAGTTCTGCTAGCGATGTTATTGCTGTATTTGATTTCAGTCATTTTAGAAGTAGTTTTGTATGGCGAAAAAATTCGTGTAATAGACCCTGAGAGCAAAATTTTACTGTTTATTCCGCTGATTTTTATGCTCAATGCAGTAAGGGTTCCTTCTCTTGTGGTTGTTTTTGGCTTTGGCGCCGGTGCTCTGGGGATATTTTTGTTGGCTATTTATGAAAAATATTACTTAGGCGTAGACCGTGTTGGCACCTTTATCAATGCCATTCAGTTAGGTAATCTCGCTTTGTGCCTTGCAATGATGGCGATTCTGCTGTCCCCGATTGGCTTTAATAACAAAAAAAATGGCATGTTACTAGGTTGTTCCCTGATTTTTTTAGGGCTGTTAGGTGTAATAGCGGCGGTGTTTACTTTGACCCGCGGTGGATTGCTCTTCCTGCCTTTGCTGTTGGTTATAGTCGCCATTTACTATTTTCAAGTCTTGAAGCGACAAAAGAGAAAAGTGCTTATCGGATTGAGCTTATTCGCTTTAGTACTCGTGATTGCGGTGCCTCAAACGAGTGCCGTCGCCAGATTTAAAGAGGCTATAGACAATGTTAAAAGTTATTATGAACAAGGTAATGCATCTACTTCTACCGGTATTCGCCTAGAGTTATGGAAAACCGCGAGCCTGATTGCTCTAGATCATCCTGTTTTCGGCGTCGGCCATAGTCAATACTTAGTAGAAAAAGAGAACTTGATAAAGCAAGGAGTAATTAGCCGGGATATTCTGACATATGACCACTCTCACAACGCTTATCTTGATGCCCTAGTGCGCAGAGGAAGCCTAGGTCTATTAGTTTTGTTAGCATTGCTCTTGTTCCCAGTGTACATTGGCCATAGATTAGCTAAGAGTAGCGATCAAGCTAGCAAAGTGACAGGGGTAGGTTTATTGGTGTTCGGTTTGTTTTTCATGTTGGCCAACATAACACAAGTTTTCTTCGCCCATAATAGCGGTATAGTGATGTACTCAGGACTGCTGATTATTTTGGTGTCATTGTGCCTTTCTGAACAAGTGACTGAAACGGTGGATGATAGTTAGCAGTTTGCGGCTTTGTAGATTTTTTGTTTTCCATCAGGTTGGGTTTTGAAGCGTTTATGCATCCACATATACTGTGCCGGTTGTTTGCGGATAGCCGCTTCAATAGCATTATTTACGACTTGCGCGAAGGCTTGTTTGTCATTTGAATCGCAGTGGGCAACTTCGCTAAATTCTAAAATATAGCCACTGTTATCAGGCTTTCGATAATGCGCCAACATCAGTAGAGGTGATTGATTAAAGCGCACCATGTTTGAAGTGGCGGTGACAGTAGACGCTGTATGGCCAAAAAAACTGGCGAAGACACAGCCCTTGGCATTTAAGTCTTGATCAGGGGCAAACCAAATACACTCATTGTCTTTGAGTTTGCGGATGACTAAACGCATGTTTTTACGCTCAATCGGCTGACAATATTTAGCACGTCCCTGATAAATGGCTTGATCGAGAATGGGATTGTTATGCTGACGGTATAACGTATTCAATGGCGCTTTAGTATAGGAAAAAAGTAACCCGCCTAAATCTAAAGTGCTAAAGTGAGCGCCCAATAAAATGACTCCATTTTTACCTTGCAACGCATTATCTAACAGTTCCTGCCCTACTATTTCTAACTTGTCTTCGAACATCTTAGGGTTGGCGTAATGCGCCCATGCCGTTTCAACGAGGCCGATACCATTGGCGACAAAGATGTCTTCGACCAGTTTCTTTTGCTGTTTCTGGGAGAGTTCAGGGAAACACAAACTAATGTTGACGGCAGTGACCCTGCGTCTTTTTACCGCTAGAATTCGCAGCAGATGACCAACCTGAGCGCCTAGTAAAAGACCTGTTTTAAAAGGTAATTTTGCCATTGCTCTGGCAAAGAATAAGCTCGAGAGTATAGGCCAATGTTTTTTTTTATCTTTCACGGTAGTTAACAGCTTCAATTAAAGAATTAAGTTACAATAAAGTTTATTGAGACCCCTACATAACATTATGAATAAAGTAAAGACTAGGCAAAACAAGTGCGAAGGCCTAGTTGGCTGGCGTAAATCAGTATTATAGCTTGTTATTAGTAGCCTAATTACAAATGTAATCGTTGTGCAAGTGCTCTTATTATATTCAGTTGGAAGAACAGGCGCTATCCCTAGTGCGCTTTTTACCGACTATTTTTTAAGGTTGATTAGATTTGAATTTATCGGCATGGCAAATATATAAACGCCTTCTAGGTTACTTAACCCCTTATATTGGTTTTTTCATACTCAGTATATTTGGTTACATACTGTACGCCTTAACCCAGACGGGTTTTGCAGTGTTGATGGAAAAGATTATCTCGCAGATGGATTCGCCCTCTAAAAATGCTTATATTTTCTTGCCGTTAGCGATCATTTCTATCACTTTTGTTAGGGGGCTAGGAGGGTTCATCGGCACCTATTGTCTTGATCGCGTTGCCTTTAATGTTGTTTTTGAATTACGTAAACAGATTTTTTCGGCTATCTTACTGCTTCCACGTCAGGAGTATCTAAAACAAGATTCTGGCAGCTATTTGGCGATTTTGATTTACAATGTAGAGCAAGTCACTTCCGCCTGCACTAGTGTGGTAAGAACTATAGTACGTGAAGGTGCTACGGTGATCGGTTTAATTGGTTATTTGCTCTATCTAAATTGGCAGTTGGCCGCGCTATTCTTTGCAGCCAGTCCTTTTATCGCCATCGTGATTAGTATTGCTTCAAAACGTTTTCGCAAATTGGCCAAAAATATGCAAGGGTCAATTGCCGATATCACCCATGCAGCAACGGAAAGTTTGCAAGGCAGTGAAGTGGTTAAAATTTTTGGCGGCTATGGAACCGAAATTCAACGTTTCAATCACGCCAGCGATGATTTTAGGCGTCAGTCCCTAAAAATGACAGTCACCTCAGCTCTTAACTCACCCGCGGTGCAACTGCTCGTTTCTTTTGCTTTAGGTGGGTTGATTTTTGTCGCCTTATATCCAGACCTCATGGCACAAATGCCAGCCAGTGAATTCGTGGTATTCTTGATCACAGCAGGTTTAATCGCTAAGCCGTTGAGGGCTTTAACCGAAATAAATGGGCCGCTGCAAAGGGGCATAGCCGCCGCCAAAAGTTTATTTGATGTGATAGACACTCAACCTGAAAAAGATTTAGGTACTGTGTATAAAGACCGAGTTGACGGTCGATTGGTATTCAATCAGGTGTGTTTCCAGTACACCCAAGCAAAAGTATTGAACAATATAAATTTTACCGCCAATGCCGGCGAAACTATTGCACTGGTCGGCAGATCAGGCAGTGGCAAAAGCACCTTAGCTAATTTGATACCGAGGTTCTTTGAAATATCTGAAGGGGCCATTAGCATAGATGGCACTGCGATTGAAGATTACCAGCTCAGTAATTTACGCGACCAAATAGCAATTGTGAATCAGCAAGTTGTGTTGTTTGCAGGCACCATTAAAAGTAACATCGCCTACGGTAGTTTAGCCAATAAAACCGATGCACAAGTGATGCAAGCCTTAAATGTTGCCAACGCTACTGAGTTTGTCGATAAATTACCATTGGGCATAGAGACGCCTCTAGGGGAAAAAGGTTTAATGCTATCTGGTGGTCAGCGTCAGCGCTTGGCAATTGCTAGAGCTGTGTTAAAAGATGCGCCAATCTTAATATTAGACGAGGCAACTTCTGCATTAGATAATCATTCAGAACGCTATATCCAACAGGCATTAGAGCAGGTCATGAAAAATAAGACGACCTTAGTGATTGCTCACCGGTTATCGACTATTCAAAATGCAGACACTATTTTAGTAATGGAAGCTGGTCAAATAGTCGAGCGAGGTAGTCACTCTCAGTTACTTGCGGATAATGGTTTATACGCAGAATTATATCAGCAGGGCTTTGAGAAAAATCAGAGTCTAGAGTCGCAAAGTATTTAACCTTATATATTAGGAGAAAACAGTCTTGCTTGAATTAACAATGCCAGAATTTAATAAGGCGCGGGTGGTTGTAGTGGGCGATATTATGCTCGATAGATACTGGCATGGTATCACCGATAGAATATCACCTGAAGCCCCTGTACCTGTGATTAAAGTATCAAGGCAAGATGATCGGCCTGGAGGAGCGGCAAACGTTGCGCTTAATACCGCTGCTTTAGGATCGCAAACCCATTTGTTGGGTTTGGTAGGTAAAGATGAAGCGGCGACGGTACTGGCATCCGGATTGCAAGCGGCAGGTGTGGGCTGTGATTTTAATGTCGCTGAACATCAGCCAACCATTGTCAAGTTAAGAGCGATTAGTCGCAATCAACAATTATTGAGAATGGACTTTGAAGATAGGTTCCCTGAAGAATATGCACAGAGTCTGACTGAGTCGTTGTCTAAACATATAGACAGTGCCGATATAGTGATTATTTCAGATTACGATAAAGGTACCTTAGCCGATTGTCAGAGCCTTATTGCACTTGCGAAAACGCATAAAAAACTTGTGCTAGTTGACCCTAAAGGCAGTGATTTCGAACGTTATAAAGGAGCCACATTACTAACACCTAATATGTCAGAGTTTGAGGCTGTGGTTGGCAAGTGTAAGAGCGAAGAAGAGATTATCCGTCGCGGTAGCCAATTAATTAAAGCCCTTGAATTAGAGTGTCTATTAGTGACGCGCAGTGAACATGGCATGACACTCTTACAAAAAGATGCCACTGAAGTGCATTTTCCCGCGCGCACTCACGAGGTTTTTGATGTTACCGGCGCTGGAGATACGGTTATATCTACCCTCGCTGCGGCACTAGGTGCAGGAGAGCCAATACACAAAGCCGTGGCAATAGCGAATATGGCCGCGGGTATTGCTATAGGTAAAGTCGGTACCTATGCGATTAGTGGGCCGGAAATCAGAAAAGAGATAGCTTCAACGCAACGCAGTGCGCGTGGCGTCGTAAGTGAGGAGCAGCTTGTTATTGCGATTGAAGATGCGCGCCTTGCGGGTGAGAAAATTGTCTTCACTAACGGTTGTTTCGATATTTTACACGCGGGCCACGTTGGCTATTTGGAACAGGCGAGACAACTGGGTCAGCGCTTAGTCGTCGCTATCAATAGCGATGCTTCGGTGAAGCGCCTCAAAGGAGAGGGGCGGCCGATTAATACCCAAGATAGGCGTATGATTGTATTGTCGAGTCTTGAGGCGGTCGATTGGGTGGTTTGCTTTGATCAACCCACCCCAGAACATTTGCTAGCGCTAATGCGCCCCGAAGTCCTTGTTAAAGGGGGTGATTACGGAATAGAAGGTGTGGTTGGTGGTGATTTTGTGCGCAGTTACGGTGGCGATGTTCAAGTGCTGTCGCTATTGGACAATTGCTCTACAACCGCGATTGTCGAACAAATTAAAAGTGACGAATAATGGCTATAGTGTGGTTATTTCGCAACAAGTTGTAAATATTTTTTTACGTTAGCACGCAGGTTTTGTTGATTAATAGTGCCGATAACAGCACTGCTAACACTGGCTTGGGCAAATATTAAGGCCAAGCTCTCCTGTATTGGATCTAGTCTGCTCTGGCGGTTTAAATGACCGGATGCGAAGGCCTTTTTAACAAAAATAGCTTTGTTGCAACGCCCGGCATATTCAATCACCTCAAGCTCTGATTGATCCGCCAAGTTATACGTGATCATAGCGCAATCGCTCTGTTCTAGAGCGGCAATCCCTCCAAGAACTGACTTCGTTGACATACCTATTGCCCGTATTTTCCCCTCTTGCTTTAGTTCTGCTAGTGTTTGCAGTGCCTGATCTTGCTGAATTATTTTTAAGTCTTCACCGCTGGAATGAATCATAACAATATCTAAATAATCGGTGTTAAGACGCGTCAAGCTACGCTCAACACTTTGAGTGATAGCCTGTTTACTAAAATCAAACTGAGAGGTGCCGCTCTGGCTATCGAACTCTTCACCGGCTTTTGTGCTAATGATCCATTTATGGCGCTTACTAGGCTTGAGTAACTGCCCCAAGCGCTGTTCACTGTTGCCATAAGCTGGGGCCGTGTCGAGTAAGTTAATCCCTAGTTCTTGACACGCACTCAATAAATCCAGTGCTTGTTTATCGTCTGGTATCATAAACGCAGTGGGGTACTTAACACTCTTATCGCGGCCAATTTTTACAGTGCCAAAGCCTATCTGGCTGACGTTTACGCCAGTATTGCTAATCTCACGATAATTCATTGCGTCAAACTCCAGGGGGCTCTAGACAGACCTGCAAGCTGTAGTGCAAACAACTGTTGATTATCGAGCCGATACACTGGTTTAAGTTGCTGTTGTTGGAAAATATGGATAACTTTATCACTCAAGTCAGGGGTGAGTGCCAGTTTTGTCGGCCATGCAGTCAAATGATTTGCGTCAGCATGTAAGAAGGCCGCATCCGGTCGACCCAAGCTACTTTGTTTAGGCTCAGCGCGATTAATGCGCAGCGTCCTCCAGCTAAGGTCCTTCAAATCAACCCAAGGCAGTGTTCTTTGCATAAGTTGTTGAGTCGCCAAAATTTGTTGTTGCGCATTGCGCTCAACACCTGTTTCGGCAATATCACCACCGAAATACCAGGCATAGCTTCCGTCTTGGTTGATGTGGTGGGTAATCGTTGCCAGAGGTTTGGTACTAGAGCCAATACAGTGAGCGTATATAGGTAAGTTCGTCTGATGAATGGCCATTGTCATGTGCAGTGGCCTTAATTGCATTTGAGGTTTTTCAATCTTCAATGCTTTGAGAATGTCGGCATTGCCTTCGCCTGCTGTAAAGACAAACCGCTGGGCTTTTATCGACAATTGCTGTTTGTCATTAATAAGGCTGACAATGTTTCCCTGAGAATCTTTCTGCCACTGGCAGTTAGCGGTATTAAACCGCAAAATGCGCTGAGTGAAGTCCTGGCTCAATTTGGTTAATAAAGAGGGGACATCGAGTACAATTTCGTCAAGTTTGTACAAATTCCCTTTAAAATCGGCGTGCTGAAAAATGCGCGGGTAGTCTGATCGTGAAACGCTATCAACTCGACCACTCATGACCTTTTTTGCAAAAAAAGAGGTGATCTTGGCTCCCAGAGAGCGCTGTGAATATAAATAGTGTGCATCGCTCAGTTGAGTTACCCCGCGCAAGTCTAATTCGCCGTTACCCTCTAAGGATTTTTTCCAACGCGCAGGCATGTCTTTTATGGCATCGGAGGCCTGAGACAATACCCCATTGAGAGCATATTTAATGCCGCCATGAATAATTCCTTGAGAGTGAATACTTTGTCCGCCACCAATATTATTGGCCTCTAACAGAATAACGTCGTAACCTTGTTTGGTTAAGCTGTTAAGTAACCATAAGCCGGCTATTCCAGCGCCTACAATGACGATATCCGTGTGTAAATGTTTCATTTAAGCGCGCTCTTTAAGTCGTTGTTGGCTAAAACTGGCTAAGTCCGCAAAAACCGGTGTTTGCGCGGGAATGTTTCCTCTGTCTAAGCTGCGCTGACCTTTACCTGTCTTCACCAGTGCTGTCGGCATATTGATAGCCCAGGCTGCTTCTAGATCGCGTAAGCTGTCACCTACAAACCAGGCGTCACTGGCACGAAACTGGTATTTTTCTAATATTTGTAACAACATAGCCGGTTTTGGTTTTCTGCAAATGCAGTCATCATCCGGGGTGTGTGGGCAATAAGCTATATGGTCTATGGTTCCCCCCGCCGCTGCAACTAGTGCTGTCATCTTATGGTGTATTGCCGCTAGAGTGTCGAGGGTGTAATAACCTCGACCAATCCCCGATTGATTTGTCGCTATGGCAATTTTGTAACCCGCTTTAGACAAATTAGCGATTGCTGTAATGCTGCTGGGAATTGCAATCCACTGGGCAACAGTGCGGATGTAATTGTCTGAATCTTGATTGATCACGCCGTCGCGATCAAGAATAATTAGCGGCATATGACTGCTATTTTGCCGCTCTTTCGAGTGCGCGTCTGTCCGCCTCTTCACAAAGCCAATGACCAGCGAATAGATGAGCTTCTTGGACGCGTGCAGTTTCTTTGGCCGGTATTGACAAAATATGCTCTGCAATGTATCTGAGTTGCCCCCCTGAATCCCCTGTCCAAGCCCAAGTAGTTATGCCCATCTGCTTGGCGATCTTTATTGCATCAATGATATTATTGCTGTTACCGGAAGTGGAAATCCCGATGATTAAATCATCTGATCGGCCCAGGGCGGCGACTTGGCGGCTAAAGACAGTATCAAACGAAAAATCGTTGGCGTGGGCGGTTAACAGCGAAGTGTCGGTAGTCAGAGCAATGGCCGCAAGGGGCGCACGCTCGGCATTATAGCGAACCACAAACTCTGTTGCCAAGTGTTGGCAATCCGCCGCACTGCCACCATTACCCATGAATAAAAGCTTTCCACCGGCAACAAAGCAGGCATCTATTTGGTCGGCTAACAACTGCAAGCTAGGTTCGCAATGGGACATTTTCAAAAACAAATCTTGATGACGTTTGAGCGCATTTAAATAACTAGACATGACACTGACCTTGTGAAATTTCATTAAATTCTAACTGATCTAGCGACCGCGATAAACTACAATAGCTGAGGAAACGGATATTTAACAGTTCACAGAGCTTTGCACTAGCTAGCTAACGACCTATCAGCTAGCGCAGTCAGCGTCCAAAGGTCCCATTTTACTTATAAGCGAGTCGTCTTGAGAGAAATATACAGCTTTATTTTTTACCTAGTAACACCCCTATTATTGTTGAAGCTTTGGCGTCGTGGCAAGCTATCCCCGGCTTATCGTCAACGTATAAAAGAACGCTTTGGCTATGCTTCTGTCACGACCACAAGCCCGCCATTGTGGGTGCATGCAGTCTCAGTTGGTGAAACTGTCGCGATAGCTCCTGTGCTTAAGCGTCTGCTAGCTCAGCAACCTGAGTTAGCCATCTTAATCACAACATCTACCCCGACCGGTGCAGATAGGGTAGCCACGTTATTTGCAGATCTACCGCAAGTAATACATCAATATTGTCCTTATGATCAACCATTGGCGGTCAATAAATTTTTGCAGACGCACACACCAATAGGTTTGCTAATAGTTGAGACGGAGCTCTGGCCAAACATGCTAGCGCAATGTAAGCGGCGCAACATTGCGGTGCTGCTTGCCAATGGACGCATGTCGGAGAAATCGGCAGCGGGCTACCGCAAGTTGGCGCCGATGACGCGAGTAATGATGCAGCAAATAGACGTTTTAGTAGCACAATATCCAACGGATGGTGAGCGGTTTAAAGCGTTGGGTTTAGCATCTGAAAAATTGGTGGTCAGCGGCAGCATCAAATTCGATTTGCAATTAGCCGAAAACACTTTAGCCGAGGCCAAAGTCTTACGCCAAACGATAGGTGTCAGACCGGTTATTATTTTGGGAAGCAGCCATCGCACAGAAGAGCAAGGTGTATTTGAGCTGTTGCCTGAGCTATGGCGACAGTGTCCGACGTTGATGCTGATGGTTGTGCCTAGACATCCTGAGCGATTTACTGAAGTCTACGAGTTGGCAAAGCAGTATTCAACGCAAGTCGTTAGACGCTCGAAAGCAAATGTGTCTGATACTTGCCAAATATATCTGGGCGATACGATGGGCGAGTTGGCGGTTATGTATGCCGCTGCAGACTTAGCCATTGTCGGTGGCAGTTTCGTGGCACTCGGGGGTCAGAGCCCGATAGAGCCGGCCGCCGTGGGTAAAGGGGTGTTGATGGGGCCTGAACAATTTAATTTTTCAGTTATTTGCCCTGAATTGGAAGCCGCTGGTGGGCTGCATACCTGCAAGGATTTTAGTGCGCTGCAAGAGCAATTAACCCGCTTACTCGCCGAGCCTGAAAAAGTTAAAGAGATGGGCGTCAAAGCTGAGCATTACTATCTCTCTCAGCGCGGGGCTAGTGATATATTACTGGCCAAGATCCGGCAAGTACTATTGGTTAAATAAGTTATACTTTAATACTGTGAACTGTTTATGCTGGTAATATAGCCCCAATATGCGGCGTTTCTTAGACAATATGCTATTAAAAAGGACATATCGTGGAAAATTGTAAACTAGTATTGAAGCTCAGTGCATTAACCAGTATTTTATTGCTGGCTGGATGTGGTCAAAAAGGCCCCCTTTATCTAGAAAAAATGAGCGATCAAAAGGTCACAGAGTCGGCGGCCAACCCAACCAGTTCATTTGTCGTAAAATAGATGGACTGACGTTAAATAGTAAAACTAGCAAAGGGCGATGATATAGATGGAAAGTTTTGAGTACCGAAATAATAGATTGCACTGTGAGAATGTACTTTTAAGCCAAGTGGCAGAAACGTTCGGTACTCCTCTTTATGTATACTCCCGTGATGCTATTGAACTTGCCTATCTGGCATATGCGAATGCTCTTGAAGGTCGCGATTCCATGGTTTGTTTCGCGATGAAAGCCAACAGTAACCTAGCTGTATTAAATATTTTAGCGCGATTAGGTGCCGGTTTTGATGTGGTCTCTCAAGGTGAACTCGAGCGTGTACTCTTAGCGGGAGGACTCGCCGAGCGCGTGGTTTTCTCCGGAGTATCAAAAAAATCTGTAGAAATTCGTCGCGCTTTAGAGGTCGGTATCCACTGTTTTAATGTCGAGTCAGAAGCTGAGTTGGAGCGCATTAATGACGTTGCCGGACAAATGTCTATGCGCGCCCCCATCTCTTTCAGAGTAAACCCTAATGTCGATGCAGGGACTCACCCTTATATATCGACAGGATTAAAAGAAAACAAATTTGGCATAGCGATCGATGAGGCGTTGCGTATATATAAGCGTGCCGCGAGTTTAGAAAATGTAAACGTGATAGGGATGGATTGCCACATTGGTAGTCAGTTAACTGAAATCGCCCCATTCATGGATGCTATGGATAAATTACTGGCGCTGATTGACGCCCTTGAAAGCCAGGGGATAACTATTCAACATTTAGATTTAGGCGGTGGATTAGGAGTTTGCTACACGGATGAAGTGCCGCCCACGGCCGCTGAATATATTTCCGCTGTACTTGAAAAAATGTCCGATAGGAAGCTAAAGTTAATATTCGAACCGGGCCGCTCTATTGTTGCTAATGCGGGTGTGTTAATTACTGAGGTTGAATATTTAAAGCACAATGAGAGCAAAAACTTTGCGATCGTCGATGCGGCGATGAATGATATGTTGCGACCTTCCCTTTATAGCGCATATCTGGACATACTGCCATTAGAACTTAATCAAGCGACCGCTAAGCAGACCTATGATGTGGTGGGGCCGGTATGCGAAACAGGTGACTTTTTAGGTAAAGATCGTGCACTGGGTATTGTTGCCGGTGACTTCCTTGCAGTTTGCTCTGCAGGGGCCTATGGTTTTACGATGAGTTCCAATTACAATACCCGTACTCGTGCGGCTGAAATTATGGTGGATGACGATCAAATGATCGAAATTCGCGCCCGGGAAAAGATCAGTGACTTAGTCCGTGGCGAGCGTCTGCTGCCTTGAAAAACTGAGGGTCTATTAATCAGCCCAAACAATACAAAAAATTAAACAGTAAAAGGCCTTTGCGAGTAGTCATCGAGCAAAAGTCTGAGTCAATTAATTGGAAGCTAGCAATGTTATTACGCTTTACCAAAATGCACGGGTTAGGCAACGACTTTATGGTCGTTGATTTAGTGACTCAACGCTTTAAATTTAATTCGCAAATGGTAAAACGTCTGGGGAATCGTAAATTGGGCATAGGCTTCGATCAACTGCTGATAATCGAAATCCCCTCGAATCCCGATATGGATTTCCGCTATAGAATTTTCAATGCAGATGGCTCAGAAGTTGAACATTGTGGTAATGGCGCTCGCTGTTTTGCACATTTTGTAAGAGATAAAAGACTCAGTGTTAAAAAGCAAATCAATGTGGAAACAGCCAAGGGCAACATGTTATTGAGCATCAGGGATGATGGCCAAGTTGAAGTCAACATGGGGGCACCGATACTCGCCCCAGCCAAAATCCCATTCGTCGCTGCGCAACAACAGCTAAGCTATGTATTGTCCATAGATGACAAAGACTTCGAACTGTCAGCTATCTCTATGGGTAACCCACATGCTGTGTTGATCGTGGATAATGTCAAAACTGCCGCTGTTGAAGCCTTGGGCTCATCGATGCAAGCGCAAGACTGGTTCCCAAAAGGTGCCAATATAGGCTTTATGCAAATTGTCAGCGAGAGCGAAATAAACTTGAGAGTTTATGAACGCTCCGTCGGTGAAACGTTGGCTTGCGGGACGGGGGCCTGTGCAGCCGTGGTTGCCGGCCGATTACGTGGATTGCTCGCGCCCAAAGTCAAAGTCAATGTCACAGGTGGCAGTTTAGAAATATTTTGGCAAGGTGAAGAAGAAGACCCAGTTATTATGACAGGGCCCGCGACTAATGTATTCGAAGGAAAAATATTTATATGAGCAGTGCAGAAAAAAAGGGTAATGTCGCAGACAGCCTCACTCGAGAGCAAGTAGCTAGGTTTCTGCAAAAAGACCCTGAATTTTTTGTAGAGTATGGGCATCTGCTTGAAGTACTCGCCGTTCCCCATGATTCAGGTGCTGCGGTGTCTTTTGTTGAGCGTCAATCTTCAATGCTGCGCGACAAGAACAAAAAGCTCGCAGTCCACTTATCTGACTTTTGCGATGCCGCTAGACACAATGATGTGCAATTTGAAAAAACTAAGCGAATGGTGCTCTCTTTATTAGATGCGCAGACTCTGGACGACCTAGGCGACGCCTTAGAGGAAAGTTTATGCCGTGATTTCTTTGGCGACGCAACTTCTCTGATCTTGTTCGCTGACTATCAGTTAAGCGTTAACAACCGACGGATGATGCCACGTGAAATGGTGGGATTAATTGAACCACTAATGCTGTCTAATTTGCCGAGTTGCGGTAATTTGTCGGCGGCCGAAAACCATTTCTTATTTGAAAATCGCTCGGCAATGATCCAATCAGCTGCTGTCATACCTTTGATTAAAGGTGAGACTATTGGGTTATTAGGTATCGGTAGTTACGATGCAGACTATTTTCAAAGTAGCCAAGGGACCATGTTTTTGAGTTATGTTGGGGAAGTGTTAAGTCGAGTAGCGAGCCGAATTTTACATGAGAAACGTGAAAGTCAAAGTTAAGTTGTAATAGATAGGTTGTGTAGAGGTTCTTTGAGTTAACAATGGCGAAAAATATGATTAAATGTTTAACCTTTGATTTGGATGACACGCTCTGGGATATCCGGCCTATAATGCACAATGTCGACACTAAGCTGTATCAGTGGTTAGATGAAAATGCACCGCTATATACAGGCCGATTCGGTTTAGATAATTTTTCTAGGTTACGGCAGCATGTCATCGAACACTATCCTGAAATAGCCCACAGTGTCACAGATATTCGACTCAAAGGGCTACACATTGGTTTGCAACAAGCGGGCTACCCTGCTGAAAAAGTGCAGTCCCTTGCACAGCAAGGATTTGATATAGCCTTAAACGCGCGTCAAGAAGTTGACTATTTCCCCCACGTTTGGGCTGCACTCGATGTGTTAAGGGGCCAAGGCTATCAAATGGGAGCGATCACAAATGGCAATGCAGACATTAATCGTGTCGGGCTGAGCGATTATTTCGATTTTCAATTCAATGCCCATCACGCGGGCGTGGAAAAGCCTGATCCGGTTATATTTGAATTAATGCTTAAGCATACTCAGCTAAGTGCCAATCAAATTATTCATATTGGCGACAACCCTATTGCGGATGTCCAAGGCGCTCAGCAGTTAGGGATGGCGACTATTTGGGTGAACGTTATCACCCAAAAATGGCTCTACGATTTTGAAGCAGATGCAACGATTAGCTGCATTAGCGAGCTGCCTTTGGCGGTAAAAAGCATCGCCAGTAGATTAAATAGAGACCTCAAATAGCCTCTAATAAGCGCCGCAGCATGGATGGTGCTAAAGTTGAATTCAAAATGTGGAAAAGAGCTTAATATGGGTAATCTAGCGTAACCTATAGCTTAGATTTCGTTAGAAATGACCGGATGCTCACTAAACTGCTCAATAGGCATCGGCTTGCCGAAAAGATACCCTTGAAAGCGAGTACAACCACTATCCATCAGGAATTGTCGTTGTTCTTCTGTCTCAACTCCTTCGGCAATGACATTCAGACCTAGTATCTGGGCCATGGCAATGATGGTGCTCACAATCGCTTTATCACTGCTATCGGTAGTGATGTCGCGGACAAAAGACTGGTCAATTTTGAGTTCATCCAGGGGTAGACGTTTGAGATATTGCAAAGATGAATAGCCCGTGCCAAAGTCGTCTAATGAGAATGACACACCTATCTGGCTCAAGCTCGTCATCATGGCAATGGTCTCCTCAATGTTGTCCTGCAGCAGGCTCTCGGTCAATTCCAGCCTTAGCAGCTTTGGATTGATAGAGTGGCAATGCAAGGCCGTTTTTACTTGGTTCACAAAATCGGTCTGATGGAACTGCTTGGCGCTGACATTTATCGATAGAACCATATCGCGTTTAGATTCATCCACTTGCCATGCCTTGAGCTGAGTGCAAGCGCTCTCTAACACCCAAAGGCCTATAGCCAGAATCATGCCTGACTCCTCTGCCAAAGGAATAAATTGCATCGGAGAAATCAAACCTTGTATTGGATGACGCCAGCGGATCAATGCCTCGGCGCCCAGCGGGCGATGCTGATTATCTATCTGAATCTGGTAATGTAATTCGAATTGTCGACACTGAACAGCTTTATGTAATTCGGTTTCCAGCGAGACGCGGGCAGATATATTCTCCTGCATCTGCTGATCAAAGAAGCGTAAGGTGTTACGGCCAGCTTTTTTGGCCTGATACATGGCGATGTCAGCCTGTTTCATCAGTTCTTCAACGGGCTGCACAGTGCCATTAAATATGACCACGCCGATACTCGCAGTACAATGATGTGTATGCTTTTCAATTTCACATGGCTGACTAATAGCAGAGAGTATATTTTCGCAGATAGTTTTGGCCTCTGCCGCCGCTTCTAATGCTTGTCTGTGTAAATCCAACAACAGTACCACGAATTCATCCCCGCCCAGACGCGCCACAGTGTCGCTTTCACGTATGCAACTCTTGAGGCGGTGGGTGATTTTTTTGAGCAGTATATCGCCCATATCGTGGCCAAGGGTGTCATTGAGATTTTTAAAATTATCTAGATCAATGAATAACAGTGCACCTGGGTTGTTACGCCGGTCGCTGGTAATCAATGCCTGTCTGAATCTGTCTAACAAAAGCCGTCGGTTTGGTAGGTCGGTGAGTTGGTCGTAAAAAGCTAAACGCCGGATCTCCTCTCCCGCACTTTTACGTTCAGTAATATCACGGGTGATTCCGACAAAATGCCTAACCTCATCGATAAAAATCTCACGAACTTCCAGCTCCATGGGGAAGGTTGAGCCATCTTTGCGCCGACCGACAACTTCACGACCTATCTCTATGATCTTTTTTATACCGGTTGTGATGTAGTTATCCAAATAACCATCATGCTCACTATGATAAGGCTCTGGCATCAGCATTTTGACATTCTTGCCTAAGACATCTTGTTCGCTGTAACCGAAAATTCTCATTGCGGAAGGATTTAATGATTCAATGTTACCGCGCTCGCTTATGGTAATAACGCCATCCACAATGTTGTCTATAACAGAAGAGAGCCGCTTGGTCTGCGCCGCCACCTCGTTCTCCAATATAACGGTCGCCTGTTGTTGATTGGCCACAAAGTTATTGATCCCGTCATATAAGGTAAGCATCTCATCATTAACAGAATCAGTATTAAGGCGTACAGTCAAATCGCCAGCCTTAAAACGTTCACACACGAGCGCCATCGTGACCACCGGAGTGAGTATTTTTTTTGAAACAAACCGGATAATAAATATAATTGATAACAAACCTATGACCAGACTGAATATCAACATTCTCTGCAGCGACAGGGCTATTTCTGAAAACACTAGATTTTCCGGAATATGGAAGGTCAGCACCCAATAACGTTGTTTATCCTGCGGTGCAAAAAATATTTTTTCAAAGCCATTCAGTTCTGCTCCTTTCCTATCATATTGGATAAATGAGTCTTCACTGAGGATAGTCTGGGCCATGAAAGGCTGATCCGTACTCAAGGTGTAGTTTAAACCAAGGTCAAATCCGAAGGTTTTAGTCACATCGACATTTTTGATGAAATACCCTCGCTCATCGACAACTTCGCGACGCACCCCATTATCGATGGATATAACTTCCTCAAACAGACGCTTTGTCGATATGTACAGCACGACCAAGCCAGAGTGTGTTCCATTGATGCCAGATACTGGCGTCGCCATCCTCATGACAGGTAAATGAGGAACCTGAATAACATTATGCTCCTTGATAAGGCTGACATTAGAGTAGTAGGTTTGTCCGGCTTCTAATTTCATCGTTTCAATTACATAAGGTGAGTCCCCCTTATACTGTAATTCATTCTGTGAAGCGGCAGTGATCTTGTTATTCCGACTGCGCTGGACTCTGACTAGTTCATCCCCTTTAATATCGATGAATCTGATTTGCTGATATTCAGAATGGTGGCTTAAAAAAGCCAATAAGCTATCCGTCAGAGTTTGATGAACCATATTGCGCTCCTGACTATTATGTAGAGTAAGGCTGTTATTGGCAGGGGTTCTCATGACTGCTTGAACTGGGGGTAAATCGCGCAGTGATATTAAGTTGCGTTGATGATTTTCCAGCGCCACTTCAATTGCGCGTTTAATGACGAATGATTTGCTCTGTTCTAGTTCAAGGACTTTTATTTCGGTCAGATGTCGCGATTGCCAGTGACTAGTAAATATGATTAGCATCAGTAAAATGGCTATCAGCCCACCTAGTGCCAGGGTGGTTTTTGGCCGAAGTCCAAACGTAAATCGTTTAATCATAGTTAACATTCGTGGTCATATATTCGAGATCCGCATATTGAATTATTTAGTTGTCATGCAAGTGCTTTTTTAACATGTCAGTGAATAGCAACTTGCGAAAGGGGTTGGATGAGTTGGTATATATGCTTTCCTTTATAGGGCTTGGCAGATTGGACTAATACATGTCTGGCAGGTTAAACAATGGCTACTTATAACTCAAGTTTCGGAGTTCATTCTTACCACTTAAAATCAGTTTACCCTTTACTCTAGGGCTTCCTGCCGTAGGGCAAAACTATCCATTTGCATGACTTGCGTAAAAAAATTGACCACTGAGGTAATTGCAAAATGCTGGAAATGAGTATAATTAATAGCTAAACAGCTTAATAAACGAACATGTCTGGCCTCCATTCGTTAAAATGAATAGTAACAAAACCTCAATAAAACCAGTTACTAGGCCGGATTTCAATGAACCAGACACGCAATGAATTATCCAACATTTGGGATCATTTTCAAACCATTCTTTTTCCTTGGCTATCACAAGAGTTAGGTGAGCTAACTGATAAACAAAAACAACTAGTTGAAGTTTTTGAACTCCTTCAACTTGAAAAACACTTACCGTATATTGGCTCGTCTCCAGGTCGACCACAAAAAAACTGCAGTGCTATTGC
>JAWUWK010000095.1:0-38950 GCA_034111875.1 Gammaproteobacteria bacterium | reverse complement strand
CCCTCCCCCAACAAAGACAAGACCAATGAATGATGGCAAACAACGCTGTGCATGGTCTGTCGGCACCGAAAAAGAGGCTCTGTATCATGATAAACATTGGGGAATGCCCACCAGCGATGATAATACATTGTTTGAGTTTATCATTCTAGAAGCCGCTCAAGCTGGGTTAAGTTGGCGCACTGTGTTAGAAAAACATGACGGTTATAAGCATTATTATCGTGATTTCGATGTGCAGGCAGTGGCAAAATTTGATCGCCAGTATCTTGATATAATGCTCCAAGACTCGGCGATTATCCGCCACAAACTTAAGGTCAACTCGTCAGTCAAAAATGCCCAAGTATTTATTCAGATTCAACAAGAATTCGGTACATTTGCCCATTACCTATGGGCCTTCGTCGACGGCAAGCCCATACAGGGAAAGATTAGTGACTATCGCCAGGTGCCAGTCGAGACCGCTGTTTCCAAAGCACTCTCAAAAGACCTAAAAAAACGGGGTATGAGCTTTGTTGGTCCAACTATTATGTATGCCTACATGCAGGCAGTTGGTCTAGTCAACGACCACGAGCTGAGTTGTCATTGTTATGATAAATGCCTTCGCGCCGCTGAAGCCTTTAACTTATAAACATTAGTCAATGTAGAGAGTCACTTGATGCTGAAAATTTTCAGCTTTAAACGCCATTAACACTGCATTTTTGATCAAGTAGTCAATTGAGCTCTGTCGATCAACCGCTATTACTGTCTTTATTAAGCACCTCAGCAAAACGCCTTAAACGAGGGAATTAAGTAATCTTAGGAGGTCTTATTGAACCAAGTATTATTGCGCTTTATCCAATAAAAGCCAATCACACTAGTTACCGCCCTGGCAGCATACATTGATAATAGCGCCAACCAGAGACCATGATTCAATAAGTCTTGTGTGAAGTACCATACCGGTAAATAGACAAACGCAACTGACACTAACATGGCATTTTGCATTAACACTACTTTTGTTGCGCCAATAAAGATGCCATCCAACAAGTAGCTGGTCATGGCCACTAAAGGCAATGCGATAAGCCATGGTAAATAGGCAACAGCGTGTTTACGTACGACGTCGATTGAGGTCAATGAGTTAATCAACATCTCACCTAAAAAATAAAACCCCAAGCTAAACACTATCGCAACAATAACTGAAAATACACTAGCGGCGGTGACTAGTTGATAAAACTTACCTAAATCTTGCGCACCTATTGCCTTTCCTGTGACGGCCTCTAAAGCGTGGGCAAAACCATCTAAAACATGTGAAATCAGCATCACAAAAGTCATTAATACTGCATTAGCCGCTAACATATCAGCACCTAGCTTTGCACCTTGTGCGGTAAAGAAAGACATCGCTAGAAGTAATAAAATTGTTCTTACAAACAAGTAGCGGTTAACTTTAATAATTGGATAGTAGTATTTAAATTGTTTTAATGTCGCATATACAATACTACCTGAGACTTGCTTAAGCATCCGCCGGCAATACCAGAGCCCTAGCCCTAAGCCAAAATACTCTGAAATCACGGTGCCTATTGCCAGCCCCTCAGCGGCCATACCTAATACATTAACCGCTATAACATTTAACATCATATTGAGTAAGTTTGTACTTACCAATAAGATTAGCAATACTTTCGTATTTTGATTGCCAACGAACCATCCGAGTAAAACATAATTACATAAAACAGCAGGCGCACCGTAAATTCTAATGCTGGCATAAGCTTGTGCCTGTGGCAAAACCTTTGCCTCAGGGCCAAGCAAGCTTAATCCAAGTTCGATGATGGGTTGCTGTAAAACTAACAGTACAGAGGCAATAACCAGTGCCAAAATTATAGATTGCGCCAATACGGTCCTATTTGCAGAGCCGTCTTGGGCACCGACTTTCTGTGCGATCATTCCGGTCGTGCCCATCCGCAAAAAGCCAAACGACCAATACACAAACGAGAACAATGTAGCGCCTATTGCCACCGCCGCCAGAAAGCGGCTATCAGGTAAGTGACCTATCACTGCAATATCGACTAGACCCAATAAAGGCTGAGATATATTTGATAACATCACGGGCCAAGAGAGTAACCAGATTTGCCGATAATTAGTTTTGATATTATTTAAAACCATCAATCTACGGTTTTTTTCGGCCAAAGATACATGGCAATAAACAAACTCATTGCGGCAACGACGACCGATGGCCCAGCCGGGGTGTCAAATTCAAAAGAGAAGATTAAGCCAAACACGACAGCAGCGCACCCTAGCAGCGAAGCTAAGATCGCCATTTGCTCTGGAGATCGACTCAAAGGTCTAGCACTAGCGGCAGGTATGATGAGAAGAGAAGTAATTAACAATACTCCAACTATTTTCATGGCAACAGCTATTACAAGGGCGATCATCAACATCAGCAACAAACGCATTTTAGCTACTGGAACACCCTCAACAGCGGCTAGCTCCTCGTTAATAGTCATCGCTATCATCTGCGGCCAATAAATAAATAGCACTGTTAACACCAATAGGCCACCAATAATTATCCACCAGAGATCTTGAGGTAATATAGCCAATAGGTCCCCGAATAAAAAGGCCATTAAATCAACCCGCGCATCTTCGATAAAAGAAATAGTCACTAAACCCAAAGACAAAGAGCTATGCGCCATAATACCTAGTAGCGTATCTGTGGCAATAAATTGTTGTTTTTGCATCGCCACCAGCACCACAGCCAATAATAAACAGCAAAAGATAATGGCCAAATTCAAGTTTATTTCTAGAAAGATACCGATAGCCACACCAAGCAACGCACTGTGGGCAAGACTATCACCAAAATACGACATGCGCCGCCAAACCACAAACGCACCTAGAGGTCCTGCAACTATTGCCACACCTATGCCTCCGACTAGCGCAAAAAGTAAAAAATCATAGTACATTTAGTGCTGACACTCCGCTCGGTGTTGTTTGTCTTTAAGCGCCTGCGACACAGTGGCGCGCTAATGAGTGACATCACCATGTAAATCATGCTGGTGGTTATGATGGTGCGCATATAAAGCCATTGTCTTAGCACTCGCAGCACCAAACAAATCAATGTAAGACGGTTCGCTGGTAATCGCTTCAGGATGGCCTGAACAGCAAATATGCTGATTCATACAGATAACGTGATCGGTTGCCGACATCACTAAATGTAAATCATGTGATATCATCAATACACTACAGCGCCGGACTTTGCGAATATCGCAAATGAGCTGATATAACTCTATTTGACCATTGATATCCACACCTTGTACTGGCTCATCCAACACGAGTAACTGCGGATTTCTCAACAGTGCTCTAGCCAGTAACACCCGCTGCATCTCGCCACCAGACAAGCCGTGTATAGAGCTCTCTAACAAAGCTTCGACATTAACACTGGCTACTGCTTCTTGAATTGCCGCTTCGGGTAATTTTCTGTCTATTTTTAAAAAGCGCTTCACTGTTAGTGGAAAGGTTTTATCTATCTGTAATTTTTGTGGTACATAACCAATCACCAAGCCAGGCTTTTTCCAGACGTTGCCTGAATGGGGCTTAATTAAGCCTAATACGGCCTTTACCAAAGTGGTTTTTCCGGCCCCATTTGGGCCTATTAAAGTGGTGATACAGTCTGTATGTAAATTTAAACTGACATTATCAACGACCTTTCTGGCTCCGAAGTGAACACTTACTTGTTCCAATGTGACTATATCACTGTTCATTTTTGCCTGCTGCTTCTAATATCGGTTTGAGTTTACAGTTTGGGCACTTGCCAACTATCTCTATATGCTCGCGTTCGGCGACGAACCCCATATCTTGTGTTATATCGTTGATGGCCTCTTCAAGTCGGTCTGATTCTACCTCTACTGCAAGCTCGCATTGATCACAAATTAAAAAGCAACTGCTGCATTGATGACCAGGGTGCGCACAGCCGATAAAAGCGTTCAAAGAAGATATTCGATGCACCAGTCCCTGCTCTTGTAAAAAGTCTAAAGCGCGATAGACAGTCGGTGGCGCCGAATTAAAGCCCGCTTTTTTTATCGCCGGTAATAATTCATAGGCACCCAGAGGCTTATGACTCTGCCAAATCAAGCCAAAGACGAGTTTTCGAATTTTTGTAAAGCGCTGTCCGCGTTCGACACAGATGTTGTCTGCTGTCGCCAAAGCCTGTCTTATGCAGCGACCATGGTCGTGTTTTGATTGGAAAGTAAATGCCAAAATATCCTCGCTGCGGTACTTAAAATAGTCTTCAAAAGGTTGCTGATAAAGTGCTGAAATGCAATAATTGTTATATTATAACTTTATATCCTAGGCAGTACCAATGAATTTACCCATCCAGCGCGCAAAGCTTTCCTTATTTAGCCCTATTGTTGGTTTGTTTTTGACAATAGGCATCATCAGCCCACCAACCAAAGCTCAAGAATTATCTGAATCAGGCTATATTCTGACTAGCATTAAGCCGATACAGTTGATTGCAGCTGATATTACTCAAGGCGTAGTGGACGTTAAATGGCTGCTACCTGCTGGAGCGTCACCCCATGCATACTCGCTGCGGCCATCTGAGGTAAAAGCAATTCAACAAGCGAAAGCACTTTATTGGGTAGGCCCCAGGTTAGAGTCTTTTCTGCAAAAACCTTTTTCAAAGTATCCCGATAAAACCCATGAACTAATGCGTTTGACCGATGGCGAAAGCAGTCAAACTAAAGTCTTAAACAACAAGCATTCATCAGATCAGGACGAACCTGAGAGTCATCAGCACCAGGAACACCATGTCGATTCGGCGCATAAAGATTCGGCGCATAAAGATTCGGCGCATAAAAGTCATGATGAAGCGCATCACAAGCCCCATTATGTGCATGCCTATTTAGGCGAGGATCCACATATTTGGCTGAGCCCAATCAAGGCACTGCAAATTGCCGCTTTGGTAAGGGACAACACTAGTCTCTTATACCCACAATACAAGCCACAACTCGCAGCGAATTACCAAAGGTTTGTAGAAAAAATGCAGCAATTAGACTTACAATTAAACATAGAATTCAGTAGTTTAAAAGGCTTGGGCTTCATTGTCTTTCACGATGCTTATGCTAGGTTTATAGAGTATTACCAACTCAATCAAGTCGCCGCATTAACGATCAATCCAGCGAAACGCCCTGGCGCTAAGCATTTAGCGGATATTAGAAACATTATTCAACAGTCACATCCTGTCTGCGTCTTTAGCGAACCTCAGTTCAGTAAAGTGGCCGTTGAATCACTGATACGCAATTTTTCTATCAATGTCGGAGAACTAGACCCCCTTGCCACTAACGTTAAAGTCACACAGGACCGCTATATCAGCTTTATCCAAGGTTTTGCTCGACAGTTTATAGACTGCCTCAGCCGCCCCTGATAAAGACTAATCAACTGAGCCTTGATCTAGCAGCGTGCGGCAGACTGACCCTTCGCATTCATTGCCCAACGATCGACTATCGATATAGTATAATATTATGCCGAGGCCTCAGCTCATGCTTTATTGCAAAGATGCCCCTAATGTTCTATTCATTTAGCGTCCACTTGAACTAGCCAGTCAGCATTAGAATTCTCTGCATTTATACGCATTTGACTGTATTTGTGTATATAATCTGCGTAATTACATTATTGATATTTGCATAGATCAATACGTTCTATAAAAACGTTTTATTATATCTACAAATACGAATAAAATTCTATTAATGCAGCTTGTTTGAACAAAGAGACTATAACGCAAGTCACGCCCCTTTGTGACAAGTAGCCCTGAGTAGCTAATACATTTATGAATAAAGTTATTTACCCTGGTACTTTTGACCCTATAACCAATGGTCATATTGATTTGGTTAATCGTGCATCTAGACTCTTTGACAAGGTTATTGTTGCTGTAGCTTCAAGCCCTAAAAAGCAACCTCTGTTGCCTATACAAGAGAGAGTTAGATTAGCGCAGCTTGTTACTAGTCATTTAGATAACGTTGAAATAATAGGTTTTAATTGTCTGCTTGCCGACTTAATTCATAAAGAGAAGGCCAATATAATCCTGCGTGGGTTGCGGGCAGTTTCTGATTTTGAATACGAGTTCCAACTAGCAAATATGAATCGCCATTTGGCACCTCAAGCAGAAAGTTTGTTCTTAACGCCTGCAGAACACTTGTGTTTTATCTCTTCTACACTGATTAGAGAGATATCAAGACTCGATGGCGACGTGAGTAAATTTATTCACCCAGAAGTGGAAGCATCCATAAAAAAGCACCACCGTTTAAGGACCAAAAAATAAGGCGTTAGTCATTGTATGCTCTCTTTAATCTCAATGAAATTTAAACCTATTTTTTATAAACAAGCTGAAGTAAAGTAAAGATTGTCTGAAAATATAGACTGAGACCTTCGCACGAATTAGCGAGCGAAGGTCTCAGACACAAAGAGATATCACTTTAAACAACCCTAGATAGCACTCAGTGACACTGAGGTTATCAATAATTCGCAAACTTTGTGAGCAATGAGGCTGAAAATGTCGTTAATAATTACTGATGAATGCATTAACTGTGATGTCTGTGAACCGGAGTGCCCTAACGAGGCAATTACTCCAGGTGAAGAGATATATGAAATTGATATGAATAAATGCACTGAGTGTGTTGGCCATTACGACACGCCTCAATGTGTTGAAGTCTGTCCTGTTGACTGTATCCCTAAAGATCCCGACAACGAGGAAACTCAAGATCAACTTATGGAAAAATACCATAAATTAACTGCCTAGTTAACGTTAGCAGTAGTCACTATGCGAATTAAGTGACTACTCTGATTTGCTGTCAACATAGCTACTTCAGATTGTCCTTGTCTAGTAATTTATAAAGCTCGAATTCTTGATCTAGGATCTCACCTACGGCATTACCATCAACCAAATGATGCGCATATTGCATGTGTAAACAACGCACTTTATTCCACTGTGAAATCCCTCCAATACCGTAGCGCTTGAACATTTCCTTAAAGCCACGTTGCTCAATAGTCTTTTGATCTTCTTCTGTCATCTCCTGCAAACGCTTTGCAACATACTGTTGTTGATTTCCTAGAAACCGATTTCTGAGTATTTCATCGTCTTCAATTCTCTGTTCAATTGTTTTTACCCAGCCCTGTGTTTCAATCGAACCTATGGCTTTTGAGAGATCTTTGGAGCACAACCAATAAAGCGTAGGAAAAGGCTTAGCTGAAACCATGCTGCGCATTTGCAAGACCACTGGAACACCATTTTTTGCCCTCGCAGCAATAGCTGAAATTCCTTGGGGTTCGCGACCAATTTGCTCGCGTATTACTGTTTGGTCAGTCACTGAAATATTCACATATTATCTCTTAATCTAGCGCCTGGTTCGATAGTAGCTTAAGGGTTATTTTAAACAGTTTTATACATGCCCATACTGTTCACTGCTACCGAGCCAGCGATAAGTTATCAACTCGCTTAAAGACGGATTTTTATTTATTTGTATCGCAAGAGAGTGCACTTGTTCTAGTAAATCGGCATCTCTTTGTAAGTCTGCTATTTTGAATTGCATCTCCCCTGTCTGTCGCGTTCCTAACACTTCACCTGGGCCACGAATTTGCAAATCTTTCTCTGCTATTTTAAAACCATCCGTGGTTTCACGCATTATTTTTAAGCGCTGCTTACCTGAATATGACAGAGGGGCACGGTACATCAACAAACAGTAACTCTCAATAGAGCCTCTACCCACTCGGCCGCGTAACTGATGTAATTGAGCGAGGCCTAAGCGCTCGGGGTTTTCAATAATCATCACACTGGCATTAGGGACGTCGACCCCTACTTCAATGACAGTGGTGGCAACAAGTAAATGCAGTTGCGCCGGCTTGTCTGCTTCACCCTTAAAGGCTTGCATAACTTTTATCTTTTCAGCCGACTTCATACGCCCGTGAATAAGCCCAATATTTAATTCTGGTAATTGTTCACGTAACTGTTCTGCAGTGACTTCTGCCGCTTGGCATTGCAGCACTTCAGACTCTTCAATCAAGGTGCAGACCCAATAAACTTGGCGCTGCTCTTTACAAGCCTGTTTCACCCTGACAATCACTTCGTCACGACGACTATCATCAATCACTACGGTTTGTACTGGGGTTCTTCCCGGGGGTAACTCATCAATAATAGAACAATCTAGGTCCGCATAAGCGCTCATTGTTAAAGTGCGTGGTATAGGGGTCGCTGTCATAATCAACTGGTGCGGGGCAAGATTTCCATTGCGGCCTTTCTCTCGTAAGCTCAACCTTTGATGCACTCCAAAGCGATGCTGTTCATCGATAACCGCAAGGCCTAAATTATAAAATCTCACCTCTTGTTGGAAAAGTGCGTGAGTACCCACTATCACCTGAGCTTTCCCATTTTCAAAGCTCTCTAGTTGCCGCTGACGTTTTTTTCCTTTTATCTTACCCGTTAGCATCCCCACTTCTATCCCTAGGGGTGCAAGCCAAGCAGTGAAGTTCAGATAGTGTTGTTCAGAGAGTATTTCAGTCGGTGCCATAATAGCCGCTTGATAGCCATTCTCAACAGCTTGCACTGCGGCTAACGCAGCCACCACTGTTTTTCCGGACCCAACATCCCCTTGAATTAAGCGCAACATAGGGATCGGCTTCTGCAAGTCTTCTGCAATCTCTCTGGAGACCCTATGCTGGGCCTTAGTCATCGAAAATGGTAGTTGTTGGAGAAACCCAGAGCATAGATCTGCACTAGGCTTTAAGACCATTCCGCCCTGATTCTGTATTTTACTGCGCAGATTCAATAACGTCAGATGATGCGCCAACAACTCCTCAAAAGCCAGACGCCTCTGCGCAGGATGTCTACCTGACAAAAGCGCCTCCCTGTCAGCGTTGGCCGGTGGCGCGTGTAAATAAGCCAATGATTTTTGCAATTCTGGTAGAGACCATTGCGAGCGCAGGGTGTCGGTTAACAACTCTGGTAACAAGCCTTTTTCTAACCAGACCAGAGCCTGTTGCATTAAAGATCTTACTCGCCCTTGTTGTAGCCCTTGCGTCATAGGATAGACTGGCGTCAAACACTGCTCAGTGGGGCCTTTTAGTTCTTCATCAATGGCTTTATAGTCCGGATGTACCATTTCTCGTCCATTGGGACCGGGACGTACTTCGCCAAAACAGCGCAAGGTATTTCCTTTGGCTAAAATATTTTTTTGAGCCGCTGAGAAATGAAAAAACCGTAAGGTTAAACTGCCACTGCCATCTTGAACTCGACAGAGTAAGGTTTTTTTCTTACCTAACTTTATTTCAGTTATCGATACTTGCACTTCAATCAGTGCTTCATCTCCAATTTGTAGAGCATTGATTTTTTTAATGGTGGTTCTATCTTGATACCTTAACGGTAAGTGGAAGAGCAGATCCTGCAAGTTAAAAATGCCCAACCGCTGCAACTTGATTTCCATCGCCGACCCCACGCCTTTAAGCGAAGTGACACTGGGTAAACGAGTTATTTTAACTTGCATTAATTTTCATCTCAGCTTGGACTGCATTCAGTGCTTCGAGCAAAGTATGGATCGCATTCACTCGAGAAAAGCTGGCACGCCATACTAATGCGACGGTCCTAAAAGGTACAGGTTCGCTAAAGGGAAGTGTTTTCAAATCATCATTGGCCCGCCCCAGCTGTGCAGCGCTATGAGGAACCACACTACTGCCTAAGCCGGAGGCAACCATCATTCTAATTGTTTCCAACGAGCTGCCTTCAGTTGAGCGGTTCTGCTGTTTTGATACTTGCTGGAGCGAAAGGCAAGATTCTAGAATTTGCTCACGAAAGCAGTGACCTTCGCCAAGCAGTAATAATTTTGTATCCGCAAGGGCTGCGGTTGGAATGGTTTGCTTAGAACACCAAGGATGTTCTGGATGCAGTAGCATGAAAAAATCTTCTCTATACAATGGGCTTGTAACTAAGTCTACCTCATCAAATGGCAGGGCGACAATAATCGCATCTAAATCACCGTCTATCAGTTTTTGTCGTAATTTTTTTGTATAGTTCTCTTCTATATATAATGGCATTTTCGGTGCAATAGCCCGCATTTTATATACCATCTGCGGAAACAAGTATGGGCCTATGGTGTTTATTGCACCGACTTTTAATGCCGAGTTAAGCTGATCTTTGTCGGCGCTGGCTAATTCCTTGATAACATTCGCCTCTGCTAAGGTGATTTTAGCTTGAGCGATAATTTTGTTACCTAAATCAGTCGGGTGTACACTGCTTTTACGGCGCTCGAAAATACTCACTTTTAACTCTTTCTCAAGTTTTTTATCGCTACTGATAGAGTCGGCTGACTGACATAGCACTGCTGCGCAGCCTGCCCAAAATGTCCAGTTTCTGCGAGTGTCACTATGTAGCGTAATTCAGTTAACGTCATATACAATCACCAATGAAAAATCCAGAGCAATGCAAATTAACCCAATATTAAGCCTGCATTGGGGGTGTCTTTGATATGCTTACATACATCTCTTGCAAAATGATTTTAAAATAAAAATTCATTGCCTAATACTGCTTTATATCAAAGGTTGCGCTAACATTACATAATTAATCTAGATTAAAAATATAATCACCTGAGTCTATTATGCTTTATGCAGAAATTTAACATACTTATTGCAGGATGTGGCGACGTCGGTTGCGCGCTGGGTTCTATTCTATCCAGGCAACATACTGTTTATGGCCTTCGTCGCAGTGTTCACAAACTGCCTGATGCTATCCAGCGAATTACAGCAGATCTGGGCGATCCAGAATCGATGACACATTTACCATCTGTCGACATTCTAGTGTATTGCGCAGCACCCAGCAAAGGAGCTATTGATACTTATACAGCGACTTATATCGAGGGTTTTAGGAATGTAATAGATGCCTTATCTACAGCGCCTAAACACATATTCTTTACCTCTAGCACTTCAGTGTATCACCAAGACGATCATCAATGGGTTAATGAACAGTCCGCTACTTTACCGACTAGCGAGAAAGCTAAAACCATGCAAGCAGCTGAACACCAGGTATTAAAATCCATAAGCCCGGCAACCTTAGTTCGTTTTAGTGGGATTTATGGGCCAGATAGATTACATTTGTTAAATCAAGTAAAAGCTGGCAAAGTATTTTCGTCTACGCCTATTCAATACAGTAATCGAATTCATCGGGATGACTGCGCTGGAGTGTTAGCTCACCTAATTAATAAAGTTGCATCTGATCAGCCAGTTGAGCGATTATACTTGGCATCTGACGGTAGGCCGGCACCGATAAGTGAGGTGATGCAATGGCTCGCAAAGACAACTGAAAGTAACACAGAAACGACTAAAAGCAATCGTAAAGCAACCAGTAAGCGCTGCGACAATCGCTTACTGGTTGATTCTGGCTACCAATTTAAATACCCGAGCTATATTCAAGGCTACCAAGATATTATTCACAACAATGGTTAATTAACGCAGGCTTTATAGCAAAATGAAACCTTCGCACTACTACTACGCTGAATAATCCGCAATGACAAAAAGCTCAAATCCCACATTTATAATGTGGTAAACTACGGTTTTTTGCCCGTTAATGCATTGTCCTACCTTCGCCTGCTACTTCGTGCAAAGGTCCCTAATTATGGTTTTTTTTTTAATCCGCTACAAAAACGCCTAAGTTACTGTTAAAGTTAGCTCTGTACTTCATAAATACAAGGAATCAAAATGTCAGAACAGGATGAGAACATTAAAGATTCAACCGGTCTTGGTTGGGTTATTATTGTCGCCGCTGCACTCCTTTTTGTTACTATGCCGGTCACCATAGGGATAGTAAAGTACGTACTGTAATTAAGGCTGTTCTCAGTGTCTTCTATATCTTCTGGGACACGCTCAAAGTTAGTTAAAATTGGCGCCATCGCAAAAAAAACCGGCCTGAGCGTGCAAGCCTTGCGCTACTACCAAAAGCGCGGGCTTATCCAACCGAAACAGCAACTTGAATCAGGTTATCGTCTTTATAATCAAGAGGTAGTCGAACGTATTACCTTTATCCAACAGTGCCAAGGAATGGGTTTTTCTCTTGATGAAATTGTTGATTTACTCAATTTACAAGCCGATCCATCAGCAAAAGCTTTTGAAGTAAAACAAAAGGTAGATGACAAACTATTACTAATAGACCAGAAGCTAATTGAGCTCACGAATTTAAAATCTGCCCTTGTGCAGCTCTCAGAAAGCTGCTCAGGGGAAGGCTTAGTCGGTGATTGTCCGATTATAAGTACGCTTTGGCAGCAGCGCTAAGCAAAAGCGTACTTATAATCGGTATTGCCGGTATTTCCCCGTAGCCGTCGATACTTTATTGATATCTAAAGTCAACTAAATCTCAACCTCGGATTATCTTCTGCACTTTGTCAGTACTGCCCATTAGCAGCACATCCGCGTTGCGCTGCGCAAACAAACCGCTTGTGACAACACCGACGATGCTGTTGATCTTTTCCTCGAGAGCTTTGGGGTCAACGATATACAAATCTTCAACATCGAGAATAACATTGCCATTGTCTGTCACTATGCCTTGTCGATACACAGGTTGTGCATCTAATTTAGCTAGTTCACGGGCGACGTGGGATCTAGCCATTGGAATAACTTCTACCGGCAATGGAAAAGCACCCAAAGTATCAACTTGCTTAGTGTCGTCTACTATGCAGACAAACTCTTTAGCAACAGCGGCGACTATTTTTTCTCGAGTCAGTGCAGCACCTCCACCTTTGATTAAGTTTAATGCAGGATCAAACTCATCTGCACCATCCACATACACGACCATTTCATTGATATCGTTTAACTCATAAACCGTTATGCCCAGATCCGTCAAACGTCTTGCAGTTTCATCAGAACTAGCGACAGCACCGTCAAATAAGTGCATTATTGAGGCAAGCTCCTGTATGAAAAAATTGGCTGTAGATCCTGTACCTACACCTATGATACTTACATTACTCAACTTTGGGGTGATATATTCTATAGCCGCCTGAGCGACAGCCAACTTCATTTCATCTTGGGTCATGTTACGCTTCTTTAATGGGAACAAGTCAGTGAATTTAGGCTATCATTATACCTGTGAATCTTGTGTGCTAACAAACACATTATAAAATAAAAAATGTTTAGTATTGACTAATTCAACACACTGTTTGGTTAATATTACGGTTATTCTTGGTTTATCTATAGACGCAATAACCTGCAGCTTGTAGCATGTTTCGTCTTGAATCCTAAAGCCCTAAAACACCAAGCTTGCTAACAATAGATCCGACATCATGCCTAATCCATATATAAAGAAAATCCTCAAAGCAAGGGTTTACGACGCTGCGATAGAAACACCACTTGAAGAAGCAAAAGTGCTATCGCAACGCATTGGAAATAAGGTACTTTTCAAGCGCGAAGATTTGCAGCCAGTCTATTCTTTCAAAATTCGGGGTGCCTACAACAAAATGGTTCAGCTGTCAGACACTGAGCGCAGTGTTGGTGTCATTACAGCTTCCGCTGGTAATCACGCCCAAGGACTTGCTATGTCGGCTAAAATTTTGGGTGCTAAAGCATTTATTGTCATGCCGACAATTACCCCCAGTATAAAAGTAGACAATGTCATAGCTCTGGGCGGGGAGGTTATATTGCACGGCGAGAGCTTCGATAGTGCAAAGCAACACGCCGAACAACTCGCAACTGAAAAAGGCTATACCTATTGCCCACCTTTTGATGACCCAGATGTTATTGCAGGCCAAGGTACTATTGCGATGGAAATATTGAAGCAATTTAGTGGTCCTATTGATGCAATATTCGTGCCTGTTGGCGGTGGCGGTCTTATCGCAGGTATCGCCGTTTACATTAAATACTTAAGCCCTGAAACTAAAATCATTGGTGTCGAATCTACAGAGTCCGCTTGTCTATCTGCCGCATTAGCAGCGGGAGAAAGAGTTGTATTGCCTTATGTAGGTATTTTCGCTGACGGTGTAGCAGTGGCACAAATCGGAAAACACCCTTTTGAAATAGCGAAAGAATACGTAGATGAGGTGATTACAATTAGTACGGATGAAATTTGTGCCGCTCTAAAAGACATCTTCGATGACACTCGATCTATTTGTGAACCATCGGGAGCGTTGGCTGTGGCGGGTCTGAAAAAATATGTCGCCTTAAATCAGTGTAAACAGCAAACGTTAATCGCGATTAATTCAGGCGCCAATATGAATTTTAGTCGATTACGTAATATTGCAGAACGCACTGATTTAGGTGAAAAACGCGAGGCACTGTTAGCCGCACAAATATCGGAAAAACCAGGCAGCTTTCGAAAATTTTGTAATGCATTAGGTAACCGAAACATAACCGAATTCAATTACCGTTATTGCGATAAGGAAGTTGCAAACATCTTGGTCGGTGTTTCTACGGATCCCAATGGCAACGAGAAACATTTGTTAATTGCAGAGCTAAACGCAATGCAGATTCCGGTTGAGGATTTGTCTAATAATGAAATCGCCAAAATTCATATCCGTTATATGATTGGCGGCCACAACCAAGTACCGTTAAAGAATGAATTAGTGTTTCGTTTTGAGTTTCCTGAAAAGCCCGGTGCTCTGCTTAAATTTTTGGATACTCTAGGTGGTCGCTGGAATATATCGATGTTCCATTATCGCAATCATGGCTCTGATTTCGGCAGAGTACTAGTAGCAATGCAAGCAGGTATTGATGAAAAAGCTAAGATAATCAGTTTTTTAGACTATATTGGTTACCATTACAAGGAAGAGACGGACAACGCGGCATTTAAGCTCTTTCTAGGTTAATTGAATAGCATGGCATAGCTCTTCTAATTCGAGCTGAAATCGCGTCACAGCTCGAATTAGAAGAGCTATGATAAGTGCTAGACTTTTAACTGACTATTTTATTGGAACACCTGCTGGAAAACTGCAGTTATCACTCCTGAATGCTTGCAAAGTAAAGACCACCACAAATATCAGCCCCCAAGTCAAACCTACCACAACCCCTATATCTATAATTGCGCGCCAAGGCATAGGTACACTTTCCATCAATTTCACAAGTGCGATGATACTGATTGTTAAACAAAATATAAAAATTATCCGCTTGCGCTCAGCATCGAAAAAACCTAGACAGAAGAGTGGAGCAAATATTAGCCGAGTGATGGTGACATTTTTAGAGAGAAAAAATATCCTTGAAGCTACCCGGGGTGAAAAACCTTTTTGAAAACCCATATAACCTTCAAAGTAGGCCATAAAGGTAATCCATAGACCCATAATTAACCAGTGGAGAAAATTTAATTCATCCATTTCCATCTGGCTACTAATCAGTGCAAGCTTATATATAGCATTGCCCAAAAATAAACATACGCCTACAAAGCCCCATATCGCGGCAATTCTTCCTAACACAATAGTTATCCAAGTTATTAATTAAACCGAACTTTTATTTGCTTGCCTGTATCTTAAGCTAATTAGGTAAATAATCTAACGTTGTTCCCTGACCAAATAATTTGCTGATGTTGATTGACAATTAATTTTTTCTAAATTATAAAAAATACAATTTCAAGAATTTACAGCCATAAATTCATCCCCAACAATACTCATGATAACTGATCCAGGTCGCTTCTATCATGCAGTAATTAACGATATGCTGTATCAATCAAGATTTACAAAAGTTGCAGCAAGGCTTAACACTCTCATCTTCAACAGGTCACAGTCTATAAAGTAAGCTCCAGTCTTTGGTATTGCCTACACTCTGCGTGTTTTCTTGAGCTAGCATACTGTTTCTGCTTAGTTTTTTGAAATAAGTTTCACGTGAAACTATAAACAAAACACATCTACTAATACAAATATTTAGTTCTCTTTAATTTATATTTGCGACAAAAGTCGAAAACAGTCGACCGCTTTAGCATTTACGGACCCTTTATCATAAGCATCGTCTGAACCTAAAGAACCGACCTTCATTCCCATTAGCAGAGATAAGCACTGATCAACTGAATCTACGGCGTAAACAAAAAACTTTCCAGCAGAGACCGCTGCAAGCACCTCTTCTTTAAGCATTAAATTTCTTATATTAGCCATTGGTACTATCACACCTTGTGGCCCACCTAAAAACTTTCGTTGTTTACAAACTTCAAAGAAGCCTTCTATCTTCTCGTTAACGCCGCCTATCGCTTGCACCTCACCATATTGATTAATCGAACCAGTGATTGCAAAGACTTGCGAAATTGGTATTTTGGTCAAGGATGATATTAAAGCGCATACTTCTGCAAGAGAAGCACTATCACCATCGATAGCACCGTAGGATTGTTCCATAGCAATATTAGCGGAGATTTTTATGGCGAAACCTTTGGCATATTTATAGCCCAGATAGCCAGACAAAATCAGCACCCCTTTGGAATGTATAGACTGACCTAAATCCGCCTCTCTCTCTATATCTAAGATTCCCTGCTTTCCAGGATAGACGGTCGCGGTTATTCGCGCCGGAGCGCCAAAAGACACATCCCCAACCTGTAGCACAGTGAGTCCATTGCATTGACCTACTTGACTACTATGAGTATCAATAAGCACCACATGAGTAACTATATTATCAATTATCTTTTCATTCAGACGACTGGTACGAGCTTGTTGAGCAGACAGGGCTTGATCAACATGTTTATTAGTGACCACACTATCAGCGGTTTGCAGGCGTTTGTAATCTGCCTCACATAACAAATCAACAATATCGCCTATATGTGACGAAAGCATACTGGTATCTTCAGCACAGCGGGAGCTGTGCTCTACTAATCTGGCAACGGCTTTTTTTGTGAACGGTGCCAAAGATTCTTGTTCCGCTAAAGTTTTAATCAGTTTAGCATAATGACGGATAGTCTTAGACGTTCTGGGAATAACTTCATCGAAATCGACAACTACTCTAAAAGTCTTCTCAAAATCAGGGTCAAAGTCTTGCAATAGGTAGTAAGTACTGCGAGAGCCAACTAAAGCTACTTTTACTTTCAACTCGACAGGTAAAGGGCTTTGAGAAATTGAACTTACCCCTGCGGCTTCAGTAGAAGGATATTCAATACGCACTTCATTGGCTTTTAATGCACGTTTTAACGCCGAATATACGTGGGGCATTTCTAACAGTTTTTCGGCATCTAAAATTAGATAGCCACCGTTGGCATTATGCAACGCACCTGCCCTAATTCTTTGATAGGAAGTAGCAAGGGCTCGCATGTCACTGGCAATTTCAACCCTACCAAACAAATTTTCATAGGTAGGATGGGCCTCGTATATCACTGGGGCACCCTGCTTATCACTATTATCGACTAATAAATTCAGACCATACCATTCATGGAGCAATGACCGTCGAGTCGTATCAGGGAGTAGATCGCCAGACTTTTCATCGTTCAAAAAATCATCTGCATTGTCAGCAATATGCTCGAGCATGTTATTGTAGTAGTTAACAAGCTGTGGATTATTGTTATCCGTTTTTTTAAGCTTACTAAGGAGGGGTTTTACGGCCTGTATGGCAGTATTTTTTTCAAGTTGCTTCATTTTATCTGCCGCGTCCCTGCGCCAGATTGGCAGTGAAGACAGACTATGGCTGAGGTAATCCTCAAGCTCAGAGATACTTTGAGATATTTTCTGTCTCAATTCCTCGTCAAGTTGTGAGAAATTTGCCTCATCGATTGCCTGGCCTTCAAGTACGGGGGTAAATCCTATGCTACCCCCGTCTTTAAGCAGAGCGATATTTTCACATCTAGCTTTTTCTTCTACTATCTCTAATGCTGTATCATAAAGATCATTAAATTCTTTATCTATGATATTCTTTTTACGTTGAAAATCTGGACTTTCATAGGCGGCAGGAAGCTCAGATGAGACCGCTTCTAACATCAACTGGTTAGCCTTTTTAAGCTTGATTGCTTTCGCCACTGGTAAACTGACTGCAATAGGCGAGCGGCCTTCTTCGAAGTTATTTAAGTATAACCAATCATTCGCTTTCGATTCCTTTTTAGCAACACTTTTAAGCATGTCCATAGCAAAAGAAAACCGGCCGGTATGAGGATTGCCCATGACAAAGAAATTGTAGCCTGGTCGACGCATTCCGACACCAAAAGTCATTGCCTCAAGTGCCCTGCCCTGCCCGAAAAAACCCTTAAATTTCTCTAGGGTTGAGGTGTCTTCAAAATCGAGCAACTTTAAATCACATTTTTTGTAGAGCTGCGCAACAGATAATGGCGACAATTTTGACATATAGATCCCTTTAATAATGCCATACAACTAACATCAAGTGAGCTTGAGAATAGGCGAAAGAAAAATTTAAAATAAACTATTATGAGTTATTAGGCGCTTTCAAAGCATCAAGGAGAATACGTTGTATTGAACCCTAAACTATTGAAAAGTGGAAATTTGGCCATATTTACGGCTCTACCTAGCTAAATATCTTGATACTAGCATCGAATGGCGAAGAAACCTTTCTCAAAACTACTATTTAGGGACTCGACTATGACATAAAACCCCTAGCATAGGTTAGTATCTAATAAATTTGATAGATTTATAATTGCGATCTAATTTGTGAAATTATATATTTTGTATCCGGTGAAACCCCTCTCCAAATTCGAAAAGCTTCTGCCGCTTGCTCAACTAACATCCCAAGCCCATCAAACGTTCTACCTATACCTAACTCTATTCCCCATTGATTAAACAAAGTAATTTCTTTGGAGTACATCATATCGTAGAAAATAGTTTGATCATTAAAGCCTAATTTTGGGATTGCTGGTAGCTCACCGTTAAGCGAGCTTGAAGTGCCATTAATAACTATATTGTAATTATCAGGCAACTGACTAAACTCGCATACTTTAATTTGAAACAAATGCTCAAACACGTCAGCCAAGTCATGGGCTTTAGCAATAGTCCTATTGGCAATTGTTATACTTTTAGGCTGTTGTGCGATAATAGGCTCAAGAACCCCCCTGACAGCACCTCCAGCACCTATAATTAAAATATCTTGGTCTTTTATTGGCACTCGATTGTTGACGGTTAAATCCTTAACAAGACCAACTCCATCTGTATTCTCACCATAAATTCCATCAGTCTTGAAACTTAACGTGTTAACGGCGCCCGCTAGAGCAGCAGAAGAAGATAATACGTCAGCTTTCGCAAAGGCCTGCTGCTTAAACGGTACTGTTATATTCATACCAAGACCGCCGATTTTAATAAACCTATCGACACCGTCAGAAAATGAATCCAAGGGGAACAATTGAGCTCTATAGATTAATTGTTGTCGTGTTTGATGGGCAAAAAGGCTGTGGATAGCTGGGCTTTTTGAGTGATTAATAGGATTCCCAACGACGATATATTGAGCTTGTAAAGGTAACAACTTATTCATACTAGCTTCCTTAAACCCAATCTTTAGCGATAAGAAATTTATTTAAAAGATCTGCCTCATGGGACTTTTCAATAACTTTGTAGTCATAGCTCCATTTAACTTGCGGTGGTAGTGACATTAAAATCGACTCTGTACGACCATTTGACTGGAGACCGAATAACGTACCTCTGTCGTAGACAAGATTGAATTCTACATAACGGCCACGCCTATGTAACTGGAAATCCTTTTGCTGATCAGTGTAGGTGTGATCTTTACGTTTATTAACTATCGGCACATAAGCGTCGAGGTAGCTATTAGCAATCGACTGCATAAGCGCAAAGCTGTAACTAAAGTCAGGGAGATTTAAGTCATCGAAAAATAATCCACCGATACCTCTGGGCTCTTGACGATGCTTTATATAAAAATATTCATCACACCATTTTTTGTAATGCGGATAAACATCTGCGCCAAATTGAGTGCAACTGTCTCTTGCTGTTTTGTGCCAGTGTATACAATCTTCTTGATAACCATAATAAGGTGTTAAATCTAAACCTCCACCGAACCACCATACCGGCTCTTGGTCTTCTTTTCTGGCAATAAAAAAACGCACATTTGCATGAGAAGTCGGCACATATGGGTTGTGCGAATGCATGACTAGAGAGACGCCCATAGCTTCGAAGGATCTGCCTGCCAATTCTGGTCTTGATGCTGTAGCAGAAGCAGGCATGCTTTGGCCATGTACGTGAGAAAAGTTAACGCCCCCCTTTTCGAATATCTTACCATTTGAAATAACTTTTGTTATTCCACTGCCGCCCTCTGGCCTATCCCATTTGTCTTCAAGGAACTTTGCTTTGCCATCTAAAGCCTCTAAGGTACTGCAGATATTATATTGTAGCTTAAGAAGAAACTGCTTAACTTCACTTACATCAATTTCTGACATAGCAAACTCCTATGTGAATTAATAAGTTGTAATCACTGGATCAAATACTCTCTACAAATAATCATAAATTGAGAGTGTTAGCGTAGAACATCACCACTCGTTAGGCTTTTTATTGCACTTGAGTCGCTGCGACCACAAGTTTGACCACTAATAAAAACATTAACGGATTCGCCAAAGTATATTCGAGATTGCGACTCCGAAACCGCAGGCTGAATTCCTGAGGGATTTAATGAGGTTGAAACAATATACCCACCGAACGACTCGCACAGGGCTACTACGCCTGTATGATTGGTTACACGTACAGCTACAGAGCTAAACTGACCCTTTATCCAACTTGGAATCTGATTATCTCCATCCTCAATGACCCAAGTGGTCGGACCTGGCCAAGAAGCCTTAAGCAAATCGATTTGAACGGGCGATAGGTGAATCAATAATTTCTCAACCTGATCAAAACTACCTGCTATTAGGATTAGGCCTTTAGATACAGGTCGTGATTTTAGAGCCAGTATTTTACTAACTGCTGCTTCGCAATAGGGATCACAGCCCAAACCCCAAACGGCTTCCGTCGGATAACCAATCAAATCACCATTGCGCAAAGCACCAACAGCTGCCGCTATCTGTTCACTACTGAAATTCAACAACTACAATACCTCAATGGGGGAGTTTTTATGAGCACTGCTATCTACTATAATTAGGTGCTAATCAGGCTTATCATTAAGAAAAAAATAATGGCAACACTAGTAATAATATCACAGGCATAGCTAAAGCAGGCCTATTGAACCGCCTATTTAATTTAAAAGCTTATAGCTGTTGCCAGAAATGGCTCGGTGGTAAGAATTCCGCAAGCAATTTTAACGCTTGCGGAATTGTCTAGATGTTGAAAGCCAATTTCAACTTGCTTTCACAGCTTATCTATTATAATTTTTGGTAACCTTGATTGGTTAATATAACCAAGCCACTGAGTTCTAACTCAATGAGCTTAGCGGTCAATGAATTAGCAGACAAACCAGATTTAAGCACAAGTTCGTCTAAACCCACAGGCGAATGCTCAATATGAATTAGGATCTCGCTGAGTTCAGGATGTACTATACTCGCTTTACTGACAGAAGATTCTTCTATCAATTGATTGGATTCAAAAGCTGTCGGCAATTGCAATTCATCAATTATATCGTCTACGACTTGGACAAGTTTAGCGCCCTCTGCAATCAGCGTATGACAGCCCTTACTTCCGGCATAGTCTATGGACCCTGGTATTGCGAATACTTCGCGATTTTGCTCCAGAGCCATTCGTGCGGTAATTAAAGTACCACTTTTTAGACGTGCTTCGACCACTAGAACACCCAAGGATAGGCCACTAATGATCCTATTTCTTCTTGGAAAATTTGCAGCAATAGGTTTTACACCAGGGAAATATTCAGAAACCCAGCAACCTGATTCCAAAATAGACAGGGCTAACCGATGATGTTGCGCGGGGTAGATTTGATCTAATCCTGCGCCCATCACGGCAATTGTACGACCTTTCGAATCTACCGCAGCTTTATGAGCAGCACTATCGATGCCTTGCGCAAGACCACTAACAATTGCTAATCCTTTATTTGTTAATTGCTGGGCAAATCGGTAAGCATGGCGCAAACCGGAGGTGCTCGCTTGGCGACTACCGACGATGGCTATTTGTGGCATTGCTAAAACTTCTGGGTTACCTTTTACAAACAAGAACAGAGGGTTGTCATCAATTTCCAATAAATTTGGCGGATACAAAGAATCAAGGTAATTAATAACTTGTATGCCATTAGTTTCAAGGTAAATTTCCAATTGATTAATTTGACTCATTAACCGGCCTTGCCCACTAAGAAAAGCGTGCACTAAAAGCAAATTATTTGAAGATAATACTTTTGCTAAACGACCCTCATCAGGTTGATCGATCAAACCAGATACACGGAAGATAGAGCGAATTTTCTGACGACCAACACCCTTAAGTTGACTAAGCGCTAGTAACAACTTAGTTTTAAATGTCAACATAACCCCCCCCGTGTAGCGATTAAGCAAGCAGCCTTTGTTCAGTCATAAATCTAAATAGAGGCTTATTCAATACCTATTATCACATCTCCAACAGAAACAATCTCAGCAGCATTGAGAACAATCCCATAGCTAAGGTTTTCAAAAACGTTGACAATCATCAATTCAGCAATTATTTGATTCCCAATAGTGATTAATTCATTGGTTCTGGGATCTTGTACTTTTTCGGCTTTTTTTAATACTGAGAATATATGACCAGCATATACAGAAGAAGCGGAGCCTAAGTTAACGACCACCCCATCATGCCTAGCTATCTTGTAAGCATCGTCAACAGCGCCTATGATTTGACCTTTAATTCCCGCAGGAGCAGCAGCCAAGTAGTAGAGAGGCTTAAATCGCAAGGTTTGTGGTCGTACAATAATATCTCCCTTTTTAATTAGGCCGTTTGAATTAAGAACTTTAGCACGAGATATATCGCCTTGTTTACTGATAATCTGCACTTGACCAATGTTAACTATTTCTGTGTTTTCAGCAGCCAAGCCTTGGTTAGCACCGTACACTTTACCGACTCTGTATATATCATATTGATTAATTTCAGGGTCTAATATCCCTCTAATAAAAATATCGTCACCACCTGCGATCAGCTGGCGTAAACCGGCAGAGGCCAAAACATATGGCATTGGGGTAATTCTTTGTGTCGCAACTATTCGATGATCTCTAACGAAAGAATTGAGGGCTTTTTTTGGTATAGATGTAATGGGCGTAAATCGTCCTGAGGAACGAACCTTGGGAACCAGCTTATTGGCACTGGGTTGATTTGTCGTTAAATAAGGTTTGCCGTCACTGTATAATAGGTATATGACATCATTGGGATATATTAAATCAGGGTTTTTAATTTGCTGATTTTCTTCCCACAAGCTTGGCCAACGCCATGGAGATTTCAAGAAAACCCCAGATATATCCCAAAGGGTATCACCTTTTTTCACTAGATACTGACTAGGTGCCTTTTTTCTTAAATCCACATCTGCGTATGCCAAAGGGGCCAAAAAAATTAGCCCACTCAAAATAAATATATTAACTAGATGATCGCGGTCCATGACAGCCTCTTACAATAGGATTAAAACAAACTTATGCATTGAATTATATACCAGAATTGTTATGTAAACATAAATTAATAAATTCTGTAATAGCTAACAATTAACAAAAACATCTAAGTATACTACAAGTATCAAATAGACTTTTTCAAGAACTAAATCTGACCTAGACTAGGCGTGTTAGAAACACTTGGAGATTGAACGTACGTACACACACAACTAAAGGTAATAAAATGGATACATTTAACAATATTAAATCTTCGATAGATAGCTGCGCTATTATGACTAATAGCCATTCGTCGCTCACTTTTCAAAACTCACCTAAACTCTATTCCTGCTACTTAAGCGCATGATATAGATATTAATAGTTGAGACACATGGCTTGAATAATTTAATTCAGAGCCCAAGAAAGCACAATTTAAATACCTAAAGGTCATCGATGCCAAAACCATTAAGAATTGTTTTTGCCGGAACACCAATATTTGCCTCTGAAATACTAACTGCCTTAGTCAATAGTGAGCATGATATTATTGCCGTTTATACACAGCCTGATAGGAAGGCAGGTAGAGGCAAGAAACTAACCTCTAGCCCTGTAAAGCAGAATGCTCTACGCCAAAAGATTATGGTTTTACAGCCGGAGAGCCTTAGACAAAATGAACAACAATCTATTTTAAAGAACCTCAAGGCTGACATCATGGTGGTTGCTGCCTACGGTATTCTATTACCCCAGTCAATTTTAGACACTCCAACATTTGGCTGCATAAACGTCCACGCGTCTCTTCTACCCCGCTGGAGAGGGGCTGCTCCTATAGAGAGAGCCTTGCTTGCCGGGGACACTGAAACGGGTGTTACTATTATGCAGATGGATAAAGGACTGGACACAGGTGATATGCTTAGCAAACGAAAGGTTTCTATTTGCGATACAATGACCAGTGCTGAACTGCACGATCTTTTAATTCCCGCTGGTATTTCTTCCCTACTTGACACTCTATCCATGGTCGCATGCGGCACTGTAAAACCAGAGAAACAAGACGATCTATTAGCATCTTATGCCAAGAAACTAGTAAAGGCTGAAGGCTCTATAGATTGGAGCCAACACTCACGACAAGTCTGCCGTCTTATTAGAGGGTTATCCCCTAAACCTGTTTCTTTTACTTGTCTAGATACTACTGTTATAAGAATCTGGAATGCCACTGCTGTTGAACCTCTACCCGACAAAATTAATAGCACAGTCTGTGGCACTATTATCAGCACAGCAAAGGAAGGAGTTTTAGTCTCTTGCGGCAGCAATTCGCAACTTCTAATCCAATCACTGCAACTCCCTGGGGGTAATCGCCTCTCATCCTCTGATGTGTTCAATTCTAAACAAGACATGTTTACTCCCGGACGCTGCTTCTACTCTCCTAATAGCAAAGATCATTTATGAACGCACGTATACTGGCTGTAAAAACAATTACTCCTCTTCTGGCTGATAGTGGCTCTTTAAAATACTCGCTTAAGAAACATATCTTGGACTGCCCCGAAAATCAGCGAGCTCTTTTTCAGGAGCTATGTTATGGCAGCATGAGACATTATCCTCAGCTAGAATCCATTTTTAACCTATTAGTTATTAAACCATTAAAGCCCAAAGACCAAGACATTAAGGCCCTGATAATGATTGGCCTTTATCAACTATACAAACTCCGAGTAGCCGACCACGCGGCTATAAGCGAGACAGTAGATGTTTGCAAGCAGCTCAAGAAGCCTTGGGCTTGCGCTTTGGTAAATGCATGCCTACGAAACTTTCAAAGACGTTCAGAAGAAATTTTAGAGCAATGCTCAAGGCAAAACAGTTTTAAATTCAACCACCCACATTGGTTTATTGAGAAACTTAAACACAACTGGCCAGATCACTGGGAGGTCATTTTGAAAGCTAACGATGGGCACCCTCCATTAACTTTACGCGCCAATACTGATAAAGTTTCACGTGAAACATTGATAAAAAAACTAACCGATCTTGGGCATTCTTCAAAAAAAACAAAGTATTCAGAATTTGGTCTGGTTTTAGATGAGCCCACAGATATAACCAAGATTGAAGGATTTAATGATGGGTTGTTTAGCGTGCAAGACGAGGCAGCCCAACTAGCAGCACTTTTAATCAATGGAGAGGCCGGACAACGAATACTAGATGCCTGTAGCGCACCCGGTGGTAAGCTAATGCACCTACTAGAGATAAATGATAACAAAAAAACAGAAATTCAAGGCATTGAACTAGAGCAGCATAGAGCGGCGAGGATACACGAAAACCTGATACGTCTTGGCTTCAAATGTGACTTGCATGTGGCTGATGCTACACAAAAAACATGGTGGGATGGGAAGCACTTTGATAAAATTTTATTAGACGCTCCCTGTAGCGCGACAGGGGTTATTAGAAGAAATCCAGATATAAAAATTCTAAGAAAAGCAGAAGATATTCTTAGAGTATCTGCATTGCAGAAAGAAATCATTGCAAACTTATGGGACATGCTAGCTATAGATGGTCATTTAGTTTATGCAACTTGTTCAATTTTTCCTCAAGAGAATGAAAAATTAATCGCCTACTTTATTAAAAACAATCCGAATGCAGAACATATTAAAATAGAGGCTACATGGGGATTAGAAAGAGAATACGGTCGACAACTATTTCCATGCGCAAGTGGACACGATGGATTTTACTATGCCGTGCTAAAGAAAATAAAAATTGAATAAAAGCTAAGCCTCGCTATCATAGGAAAGACTATAATAAAGAAAAATGAGCCTTTAGTAGTTAACAATTATAATAGCCATGTAGAATGATTCAAATTAAAAGCCGTTGTATTGAAACATGCGAGTATTTTCGATGAAAATAATTATATTAGGTGCGGGCCAAGTAGGCGGTACACTAGCAGAAAACCTGGCAAGCGAAGCTAACGACATCACTATTGTAGACACAAACGCTGCTCGTTTAAGAGAACTACAAGACCGATTAGATATAAGCACTATCGAGGGCATAGCCTCTTACCCAAGCACGCTTGAGAGGGCTGGGGCTGAAGATGCAGACATGCTGATTGCAGTGACGAGCAGTGACGAAGTTAACATGATAGCCTGTCAACTGGCTCAAACACTCTATAAAACACCGACCAAAATTGCCCGGGTTAGAAGCCATGATTACATTAAACACTCGACAAAGATTTTTAATAAAAACTCATTACCTGTAGATGTAATTATAAGCCCAGAGCAATTAGTCACAAAGAATGTCAAAAGACTGATTGAAAGACCAGGCGCCTTACAAGTATTAGACTTTGCAGAAGGGAAAGCGCAGCTAGTGGCTGTAAAGGCATACTATGGAGGCCCATTAGTGGGCAATCAAATATCTTTCTTAAAACAACACATGCCTAATATAGATACAAGAGTGGCAGCGATATTTAGGCAAGGCCGTCCAATTACGCCTGAGGGGAATACCCTAATTGAAGTGGACGATGAAGTTTTTTTTATAGCTGCAACTGAAAACATTCTAGCTGTGATGGGAGAATTAAGGCGTTTAGATCATCCCTATAAACGGATTATGATAGCTGGGGGCGGGAATATCGGCGCAAGACTGGCTGCTTCTATCGAAGATCAATTCCAAGTTAAAATTATAGAACGCTATATGGACAGATGTAATGTGCTGGCAAGTACATTAACAAGTACCATTGTTTTACACGGCAATGCGTCAGATAGGGATCTACTCCTAGAAGAAAATATAGAAGATACCGATGTATTTTGCGCATTAACCAACGATGATGAAGCAAATATAATGGCCTCAATGTTAGCCAAGAAATTAGGTGCCAAAACGGTAATGACATTAATCAATAATCCAGCCTATGTTGATTTAGTTCAAGGTGGAGTTATCGATATTGCCATCTCTCCTCAGCAAACAACAATCGGTGCCCTGCTTACTCATGTGCGTAAAGGGGACGTAGCAGCAGTTCATTCTCTCAGAAGAGGTGCTGCAGAAGTACTTGAAGTAGTAGCTCATGGAGACAGCAACAACTCTAAGGTGGTAGGGAAAACATTGAGAGAGATAAAACTGCCGCTGGGAACCACAATCGGGGCTATTGTTAGAGATGATAAAGTATTAATTGCTCACGATCATGTGGTAGTAGAAAACGATGATCATGTTATTTTGTTCCTAGTCGACAAAAACAATATACCTGATATAGAGAAATTATTTCAAGTCGGATTAGCATTCTTTTAACTAATATTCAGCGTAGATATTCCACATGCACTATAAAATCATACTAAGAATACTCGGCATCTTATTGATGGTATTCAGTTTAACTATGATCCCACCAGCCATCGTCTCGCATATTTATAATGAGGGACTCTATGCTGTATTTTATCTCTGTCTCACTATAACTTTTACCACTGGACTGATGATTTGGATACCTACAAATAATGTAAAGGGAGAGCTGAGAACACGCGACGGTTTTGTGGTAACTGTCATGTTTTGGTTAGTACTAGGAGTTTTCGGCGCTATACCTTTTGTACTGACAGAAGAGCTCAACATCAGCTTAGTTGACGCTATTTTTGAATCTGTTTCGGGACTAACAACAACAGGTGCCACTGTCATCACCGGCCTGGACGGCATGCCAAAGTCTATTTTGTTTTATCGACAACAATTACAATGGTTGGGTGGCATGGGCATTATTGTATTGGCTGTTGCTATATTACCGATGCTAGGCATTGGGGGTATGCAGTTATATCGCGCAGAGACACCTGGCCCTGTGAAAGACAGCAAATTAACACCGAGGATTACTGAGACAGCGAAAGCCCTCTGGTATATATATGCCACGCTAACAATCGTTTGCGCCATCAGTTATAAATTCGCAGGTATGAATTGGTTTGATGCTATATCTCATAGCTTTTCTACTGTGGCTATTGGTGGTTTTTCAACTCATGATGCAAGTATCGGCTATTTTGACAGCCAACTTATAGAATCTATTGCGACAGTATTTATGCTGATATCAGCAATAAATTTTGGTTTACACTTCTTTGCTTGGCGAAGAAAAACGCTCAGCCATTACATACAAGATCCCGAGGTGAAATTCTTTATCACTACACTCGGGCTCATTATTGCGATCAGTGCCAGTGTACTAATACTCAACCAAACTTATGAACCGCTTAAGGCCATTAGCGAATCAGCATTTATGGTCGTTTCAATAGCCACGACAACAGGTTTTGCAACATCAGATTTTACCAGCTGGCCAACAGTACTGCCTTTCATGCTCATGTTGACGGCATTTGCTGGCGGCTGTGCAGGTTCAACAGCAGGTGGGATGAAGATTATTAGGGTATTGCTAATCGTAAAACAAGGCCATAGAGAAATTAAACGTTTAGTTCATCCGAACGCTGTATTTAGCGTAAAGTTGAGTAAGAAACCCATTTCTGAGAAAGTACTGCAAGCAGTTTGGGGATTCTTCTCGGTTTACATGATGGTATTTGTCATCATGCTATTGGCAATAATGGCCACTGGGCTCGATCAAATAACCGCTTGGTCAGCAATTGCAGCTACGTTAAATAACTTAGGTCCGGGCCTGGGAGAAGTGGCGGAAAATTATGGATCAATTAACGATACAGCAAAATGGATATTGTGCTTTTCGATGTTACTAGGGCGCCTCGAAGTCTTCACGTTACTGATATTGTTTACACCGACATTTTGGAGACGGTAAACGAGCATAAAATATCATAGATTAATAAATATCTTCAATACCTCGAGGTTTTAGTTTGAATCTTTTGTACTCCCATTGGTACTGATAAGGGCTTTTTTTTGCTATTTTTTCAATAGCCTGGTTTAAGGTCTTAAGTGATAGCTGCAAGTCATTACTGTTGATATCCGCATCCACTTCACTAAATTCTATAACGAAACCATTACCGTTAGGTTCTCTTAAAGCAACGCCTGAGAGGACCTTACATTGGGTTTTAATCGCCAACTGGGACAGTAAAGTCATAGTGTAAGCGGGTCTGTTAAAAAAATCGGTAAATTTCCCGCTTCCCTCATTTGGTTCTTGATCAGGTAAGATAGCAATAACTTGGTTATCGCGTAATTTTTTCATTAATTTGCGGACGCCTGAAGCATTGGCAGGCGCCATATCACCTCCTAAACGCTTACGCATTTTATTGATCAACCAATCAAAGAATTTAAGTTTCGGTGGTTTGTATAAAACAGTCAATTGATATCGATTAGAGGCATATAAATTTAACACTTCCCAATTGCCGATATGAGGAGCGATAATAATGACTCCCCTGCCTTCGTCAGCCGCGCTCTTGAGAAGTGCTTCACCTTTTACACTGATAACCTTACGTAAAGATAATTTCGTCGGCCAAAGCCAAGACATACCCATTTCTGCATAAGTCATACCCGTATGTTGAAGGCTCTGTTGTAAAAGACCATCTCTCTCATCAGCGGATAGGTGAGCAAAGCAAAGATCGATATTAGCTTTGGATACATGATAGCTACGTGAGGATTTATAAGTATATAAATACTTACCTAGACACCGGCCTAGACACTGACTAACAGACAAAGGCAGAAGCGCCATTAAAAAGAGGAACACTAACCCAATAAAAACTTTAATAATGCGCATATTACCATGGCTGCCTGAAGTTGAAGAACCAATATTATATAAGAATCAGTAGCCCAAGTCCTAAAACAAAACTTAGGCATATTATGATAGAAATAGGCGGCTAATAAACTTACCATTGATGGGAGGTCTCAGCATACTTATTAGATTTGCATACACGTCGCTTAAAACCTGCATGGAATAATCAATTACGCCGGCAAGTTCCGATATTGCGATTGTTTTTGCCTAGATTAATAATCTTATGCACTAGCCTCGAACCATTAATTCAAACCTCAATAACAATAAATGACAGCGAAGGTGATTTATGCAATATACGGTTTACCTCTCAGGTGAAATACATACAGATTGGCGTGAAAAAATAAAGCGAGCGGTGGCTGAAAATAAATGGCCTATCACTTTACTCACACCCAACACAGATCATGGCAGCAGTGATGATTGTGGCGAAGAAATTTTAGGCAGCGAAAACAGCCCTTTTTGGAAAGATCACAAAGCGGCTAAAATCAACTCGATTAGACACAACACTGGCATTGAAAAGTCTGATATTGTGATCGTACGCTTTGGTGATAAATATAAGCAGTGGAACGCAGCGTTTGACGCTGGCATGGCAATTGCAAAGGGCAAGTCGCTGATAGTAGAACATGCTGATGAACTAACCCATCCAATGAAAGAGATAGATGCGCAAGCTTTTGCGGTTGCAAAAAACACTGAACAAATAATCGAAATATTAGGCTATTTGGTTAAAGACTACTAGGAAAGAAGATTCAATGGCTAGTGCAGTTGGAGCTTGTCAGACTTGGACAATCCAAGCCAGAAGAAGATTGATACAGGTTTCTGAGTCTTTTGAAGTTAATAGTACGCTATTTAACGAGAGGAAGCTGGGAATATAGTCTGATTCAGATTCTTCACAGTTAATTGGCGTTAAGTTTTCCAAGCTCGGCGCTAGCTTATGCCATATTAAGCGTTTATAAAGACCGATGCTTTTTTTAGAAAAACCATCCCTACTCAAGTAAAATCTTCTTAAGATAGAACCCCTAATCAATTATTAATGTATAATTGTGGGTCTTTTAAATTAACCATTAATTTCAAATTTAGCCACAGGTGAACACAGTGACTGCTACGCCAGCCCCTATAGGGTCGACTTTCCAAGGTTTAATTCTCGCATTACAGACTTATTGGTCTGAACACGGCTGTGTTGTCATACAGCCTTTAGATATGGAAGTAGGGGCAGGTACATTCCACCCAGCTACTTTTTTGCGTGCCATTGGACCTGAATCTTGGAGGGCTGCCTATGTACAGCCAAGTAGAAGACCAACTGATGGTCGCTATGGTGATAACCCCAATAGACTACAACATTACTATCAATTTCAAACGGTGCTCAAGCCCTCACCAGAGAATATCCAAGAGCTGTATCTAGGATCATTGGAAGCCCTTGGTGTTGATCCTTTAGTCCACGATATCCGGTTTGTAGAAGACAATTGGGAATCACCGACGCTCGGAGCCTGGGGTCTTGGCTGGGAAGTATGGCTGGATGGAATGGAAGTATCTCAGTTTACTTACTTCCAACAAGTCGGCGGCTTAGAGTGCTATCCGGTAACTGGAGAACTGACCTATGGCTTAGAACGACTCGCTATGTATATTCAAAATGTCGACAGCGTCTACGATCTTGTCTGGGCTTTAAATCCCGACGGTACACAAGTGACTTACAGAGATGTATTTCATCAAAACGAAGTTGAGCAATCTACCTACAACTTTGAGCACGCAGACATCGAACAACTATTTAGTACATTTGATTTTCACGAACAAGAATGTATGAAGTTGCTACAAGCCAATTTACCTTTACCAGCGTATGAACAAACACTCAAAGCATCGCATACTTTTAATTTGCTGGATGCCAGAAAAGCGATATCGGTTACGGAGCGACAAAGATTCATTTTAAGAGTCCGGACTCTGACTCGCGGGGTTGCTGAAGCGTACCTTCAATCGCGTGCAACACTTGGTTTTCCTCTCGCAGAGGAAAGTATTCGTATTGAAGCACTAGCTGCCTTAGAGGAGGCCAAATAATGGCTGTACAAGATTTTTTAGTAGAACTGGGCACCGCCGAGTTACCGCCGAAATCACTGTCGAAACTTTCAGCAGCGTTTAGCGAAGGTGTTATCAATGGGATTACTACAGAACTAGGCGCTAATGCAAAAGAATTATTGGCAGAGATCCAGATTGAAAGTTTTGCTACACCTAGGCGCATAGCGATAAAAATCACAGGATTAGTGACCGAAATTCCTGGTTCAAAAAGCCTCATTCAGGGACCGCCAGTAAAAATTTGCTATGACAAAGCTGGAGAGCCAAGCAAAGCCTTAGTTGGCTTTGCAAAGAAAAACAACGTAAATCTTGATCAACTAACCGAAATAGATGGCAAGATTTCTTATACCCAGACCTTACCCGCAAAACCAATAGCAGGGTTATTGCCGCATATTGTAGAGCGATCTCTTAGGAATTTACCAATTGCAAAAAAAATGCGTTGGGGCGCGAGTAAAATCGAATTTGTCAGACCTGTGCAGTGGTTAGTAATGTTGCTGGGCAGCGAAATCATTGATACTCATATGCTAGGCGTTAGGTCTGGGAGATTGACTAGAGGACATCGCTTTCATCAGAAAGAGAATGTCAGCCTCAACAACCCGGCAGAATACGAAGCTAAACTTGAAAGCGCCTATGTGATTGCCAATTTCGAAAAACGGAAGCGGCTTATCAAACAACAAGTAGCAGAGCAAGCGACGATAATTAACGGCAATGTAAAAATTGATGAGGACTTACTTGACGAAGTCACAGCACTCAATGAATGGCCAGTTGCACTGACTGGTACATTTGATAGAGAATTTTTAGCCGTACCACAAGAAGCGCTAATTTTGTCGATGAAGGAACATCAAAAATATTTTCATACTACTGATAACAATGGCAAATTGATGGCCAACTTTATTACTGTCAGTAATATTGAATCTAAAGATCCTCAAAAAGTCATTAGCGGTAATGAAAAGGTTATCCGCCCTCGCCTAGCGGATGCCATGTTCTTTTTTGAGAACGATAAAAAGATAAGTCTAGAGTCACGCACTGAAAAACTTAAGCAGATAATTTTTCAGAAACAACTAGGTACTGTTTTCGAAAAAAGTGAAAGAAACTCAGTTCTTGCAGGACATATCTCAGAACTAATCGCAGGCGATAGGCAAAAAGCTCAACGCGCTGCCCTGCTAGCTAAAGCTGATTTAATTACTGATATGGTATTTGAATTCACCGATTTACAAGGCTTAATGGGATACCACTATGCTTTAAATGATGGTGAAGATAAAGAAGTCGCAGATGCAATAAACGAACAGTATTTACCTAAATACGCTGGCGACGATTTACCAAGCACTAAAACAGGTATTGCGCTTGCATTAGCAGATAGGCTAGATACTTTGACTGGTATGTTCGGCATAGAGCAACCGCCGACCGGATCTAAAGACCCCTTTGCGCTGCGCCGAGCAACGGTTGGTGTAATACGTATCATAATAGAGAAAAAGTTAGATATTGACCTAAAAGTTCTGGTTTCATTAGCCGTTGAGCAGCATTGCGCCATTGCTGTTAACGATCGACACTCAGTAACCGCAAAGGTTGTTGCTTTTATGCTAGACAGGCTTAGAGCCTATTATGAAGAAAGGAATATAAGGATAGATACTTATCTATCCGTTGCGGCGCTCAAACCCACTAAACCTCTAGATTTTGACGAGAGAGTCAAGGCCGTGGAATTTTTTAGGGGCTTACCAGCATCCGCATCTCTAGCTGCCGCGAATAAACGTGTGTCAAACATACTTGAGAAAAAAACTAGAAGTAGTTTGAGCATCAACGTGACGCTTCTGTCTGAGCCCGCTGAAATAAAGCTTTATGCTCAACTAGCGAGCCTAGGTACTGATTTATCCAGGATGTTCGAAACCAATGACTATCGAGCAGCTTTGGAGTTACTGTCAACCTTAGAGCAACCCATAGATGAGTTCTTTGATAGTGTGATGGTGATGTCACAAGACATAGAAGTTCAAGCTAACAGGATACTTCTACTCCAGGAGTTGAGACATTTGTTTTTGAGGATTGCAGACATTTCACTGCTGAATTGAATCCAATAAATAATGATTTATATTAGAATAGATCTAAACCGGGAATTGATATTAATATCAATCCCTGGCTTCTCACTCTGCCGAAAATCATTAACCTAGATGGCATCAACATTTTTTCTGTTACAGACCAAGATTTTCGTTTTCTAAGCACACTTAAAGTACATACTACCTTTTGCTATAAGATCAAAGCTTATGCTTAGATACTAGGTGTCGCAATCACTTTGGTCACTAATTTGAATTCTAATTAATAGCCTTTAGAAAGGTTAGCATATACAAACATGATGTGAGCAAACACTCACACACAAACAAGCCATTGATTTTTCGATGTAATATTATTTGTTTAAGTGTTATGAAGAAAAGGTTCTAAATAGAAAAATGAATTTTTTGTTGGCAATCTAGTCCAAATAAACACTCATGAATTAATATTTGGTATTATTATCGAATTGTTTGAACTGCGAATTTAACAAAAATAATTCTAGAGAGGGCAAAAATTAAAATACAGAATTAAAATAAAGTGATCAAAGAGTTAGAAAATTCGACTTGAAATTTTATTATTAGCTTATTTATCAATAATATATGATTACAACATGAAGTATATAATTTTTTATGTAACTGATTTAAATGGGAAATTAATATTAAGCTTAGCAATGAATAATTTTATCGCTGCGCATTGGTGAGATGCCTCTAATAACAAGAGTTAGGAAAAGCAGCATGTAGTAATGGCTCTTAGAATACTTTGGCTAATGAGTGGTTCAATGTATTACAAAAAAGAAAACAACTTAATTAAAATACAGCAATATGCGAAATGACCTAAAATTTAGCCTGCGTAGAAGCCCGAGAATTTCTCATCGGTTATAAAAACGGGTGAATAGGCTAAAGGTAGTACGGTGGAAGGACGAGCTCTTTGCTAGCTATCTGAGGAAATTGACAGGTGAGAGGCCGATTATAAGTGTGCCCTTGAGCACGAACATAGCATCGCTATCTCATTGTTATCGATTTCAGCCTAACGACCGACACGCCTGTAATCAATGACTTAAACTAGAGATACGCTGTATGTCTGTGTCGCTTTTGACTTGTTGACATGCTCCTTACTTAAAGGTGCGGTTTTAACAATACTTGGATAATCATAGGCTTGCCTGTAGACAGATATTCAGTATTGATATAGGATTATCAGCGTTGCAAGCCGGCTAAGCTTGTCCCACAGTCACTAAGAAATAGGCAAAACTAAACAAGGTTAAGTCTAAATTCATATATCAGAAATTTCTACCTGTAAATTGCACAGTCTCGACTTTTATAGACTAAACCGGCATCCCATTTTCTGCGTGGCACAACCTATAACGGGTCAGTGACAGGAGAACATTACGTATGCTGTATATTTGATATATTCGACAACCATACAAGTCAGATTACCGAAATCGTAGAACCAGACGGTTTTCTTTATACCCGAATCTATAGTCAACCCTTTAAGAGCATATAATAAATGTCAAAATTTTCGGTTAAGTGGCAAATATCACTGTTAAGTACCTTTTTTATTTTACTTTCAATTTTTTCCACCTACTCGATTGTGTATACACTGAATCAACAGCGCTTAGATGGAAATATAATTGACATAGCCGGTCGACAGAGGATGTTAATCCAAAAATTTACTAAAGAAATTTTTTTACAGCGCTTAATGCCGGCCGACAATCAAAAAGCCTATGAAAAGACAGCCAAACTATTCAGCTTATCACTTACAGCTTTGATAGGAGGCGGTCAAACCTATGCGGATCTAGGGATGAGCAAGCCGATCAGTCTCCCTGGATCTAAAGATCCAGATGTACGGGTAAAACTGATAAAAATTGAAGCACTTTGGAATCAAGAAAAGGTGCAACTGAAATCGATGTTGTTAAATACTGAGGTATCAGATTCGGAGTTGGCTGGCGTAAACACAAGAAGCAATCAGTTATTAGCGTCGATGAACAAAGTCGTCTCGATAGTGGCGATGGCATCAAAAAGTAATGTTGAAAGCTTAATAGACAGGAGCAAACTATTACTTTTATTGACTATTATTAGTGGTATCGTACTGAGCTATTATATTGTTATCTCAGTTACCCGGCCACTGGTGGAGTTAGGTTTGCTGTGCAAAGATTTCCGAAATGGAAAATTGGATAAATTGGTTGATGGACATTTATTACAAGGTGAAAACGAAATAAGCCATCTAGCGCAAGGTATTGAATCTATGCGCGAAGAGTTAGAGAGCCTGTTGCGATCTGTACAATCAAGTAGTCTAGATATTAAGAGTACCGCACAGCAAGTTTCCTATATTTCTAAAACTATTGTTGAAGGAGCTGATGAACAGGACGTTAAAACCGAACTGGTAAAGAATTCAGTTGATTCACTTTTAGAAATTGCGGACATAGTCAAGCAAGAAGTGGCACGAGCATCTGATTATGTAAAACGCAGCGAAATGAAGTCAAGTGATGGCATTAAGGCTGCAGACAATAATATAAAGGAACTGGATAAAGCTGTGCACGAAGTCAATGCCGCCTCTGACATGATGCAAAAGCTAAGTGTTTCTGCAGACAAGATGCACGCAATTGTTGACTCTATTCAGAATATTGCAGCACAAACTAACTTGCTGGCGTTGAACGCCGCCATTGAGGCCGCTAGGGCCGGTGAGCAAGGTCGGGGGTTTGCTGTGGTGGCTGCTGAGGTTAGAACCCTTGCTTCACGGACAGCTACTTCTACTGACGAAATTAGCGCTCTGATAGAAGACTTCAGCAGTAAAGTAACTAATTCAGTGACCTCGATGGCTGGACTAGTTGGTCAGGTTAATACTATACAAGCACAGTCGCAAACTACTATTGAAAGTTTTAAAGAAATTAATCAGGAAGTTGAAAATACTGCAAGCAGTAACGAACAAGTACTAGACTACAATTCACGTCAAACATATCAAGTAGAGCAACTATCGGTTCAGTTTCAGGAATTGTTTACAGAATTGCAGAGCAATGCGAACAAAGCTGACTCGACCTCTTTGGTTGCTGAAAGCCTATATCAAAATGCCGAATATTTACGTAAAAGTGTAAGTAACTATACTGTCAGGAGCCAAACAAGCTTGCACAGTGGTGCTGAGTTGCGCGTGGAACCGCGATTGAAAAGTACCATCAGTGCAAAACTTCGTCTGCAATGCGCACGTGAAATTAATGCCTTGATTGATGATATCAGTAGAAGTGGTTGTAAGATAATTACTAAAGAAGAAATTAGCGAACAAAAGGTCTCTATCAGTATAAAGCTGCCATCAGCGGATAATTCTAAGTTTGAAAGGCAAGCCCCTCTAGAAATAAACGCTTCTATTGTGCGCGGCGGACAGAATTCTAAGGAACAAGCTGGAAGTGAGGATCGTTACCACTATGGATTGACCTTTGAGGATACGGGAAAAAATGCTCAGGAACAATTAAAGGCCGTTGTCGCTTTTTATAATGACATTAAACAAAATGAGGTTGTTACTTAAGAAAACGTCTGTATAAGACGCAAATTACCTCTCTCGCTCAATTAAAAACGAATAGGCAACTATTACTCGCAAAGAGAGTTGTTGGAAACTGATCTTAATGTCTACTTGGCTTTTTACATAGCACGCAAGTTTACCTAGCAAAATTCAAGGCTTAGTAGATGCACGACATAAACGACACACGCTTGCCGAGAGTGTAAATTATTATGTGTAACTGCTCTTTTAGTTATTTAAACATTAGGTTCTAGTTCTTCCTCAAACACCAACTTAAATTGTTTAGCGCAGGCTTGCAGTGCCTAATTGGCATAGTCCATTATTTTGAGGCGGATTCTACTGCTAAATAAACAACATTTAGAGCAGCATCATCACTTTGAAAAACTTTGCGTGCCTTTACAGATTTAAGGATCACGCTATTGGGCGACTCGATAGCATTGGTGGTATAAATGACCTTACGTATATCTCTTGGATACGAAAATAGAGTAATCAAATTATGCCAATTTGAATACCATGATTTACTGATCCGGGGATACTTTTCATGCCATTTCTCTGCGAACGGAGCCAATTCTTATTTGACCTCATCCATAGTCGCTGACTGATAAATCAGCGATAGTCACTACCTCACTTCTTTTTAGCCTTTGCATGGCACAAATTTTAACAAATGACCCACCACGTGTAAGACACAGAGCTGTATCTTAGCTTTAGGGTATGTGGCGCTGATTGCTTCAGCAAAGCCTTTTAAGCCATCTACTCAAATAATAAGAAAATGTTCTAAACCACGGTTTGCAGTTAAGCTAACACTGAACTCCTGGCTTTAGCCCCTTCATTCTCATAAATCCACAGACCTAAAAGCTATTTGTGGCTTCAACATTGATGCCTGAAACAAGGTAAATAGATTGATTTATAACTATCCGTAGCTCACAAGTAGGGTTGCGATCTCGATGAGTCTCTCACTCAATTTCGCCGTGATTGCCCTTGAGAATCTTTGAGTTGTTGCCATTGTGACATATTACAGCTGTTATTATCTTTAGAGGCGTTTTTAACGTAACTAAGGTGGTGATTCATGTGTCCTTTTTAAGACGGCTTCTACGTTTGTTAATGCTACTCCAAACCCGCAGATATTTGCCGCAGGTCTATCTTTTGATAGATTTCTTAAGCTAACTCAAAGGGAATTATTAGCTAACTAATTGATTTATGATATTCTCAGATGTGAGCAAAAAATAAAGTAACGCATCAGGGTTCCATTTTCGTGAGAACTGTGCGTTAAAATCTCCTATTAAACCGTATAAAAGAGCACTTTCTGGAAGGTTTGAATGAAGAATAGAGCAGAG
>JAWUWK010000094.1:0-18050 GCA_034111875.1 Gammaproteobacteria bacterium | reverse complement strand
CTGCCGTAGGGCAAAACTATCCATTTGCATGACTTGCGTAAAAAAATTGACCACTGTTTGATCGATACTGTCTATTATTTTATGTTTATCATCTTCATTTAAACCGATAATGTCACTCAAAGCTCCTGTGATTAACACCTTAAATAAACCCCACAATTTACTGGCGAAATTTAAGCTGCATAAGCTCTCTTCCAAGCTGTTTATCACTTCGCTCAGCTTGGCTGCACCTTCTTCATCCCGTACAAATAGCAGTATACAAAACCTTAATCCAGTCAAATGAATCGACGCTATATCGAAGCGGCCCGTGCAGGTGAAGCCGGTCGAGGTTTGACGTTGTCGCCTCTGAGGTAAGAGCGTTGGCACATAAAACCCAACTCTCAACCCAAGAAGTGACTAATAGGGTCAATGCGATTCAATCAAGTACCATGAAAGTGGCAGATCTAATGGATAGTGGCCAAGACAATGCCGACAAATCGTCATCACAAATGCAAAATACCAGTGAAAAACTGTTATCAGTTAACCATGCAATGCAGGTGATTGTTGAACGCGTGAATGCGATTGACGCGCAATTGATGAACAGAAAAACGGTTTTAATCAAGTGACGCAAAATTATCATGAAATGGATGTGATTTTTGCCGAGGCTGAGGATCACTCCAAAAGCACTTCCAAAATCAGTGTTGATATCAATAAGCTTGGCGCAAAGCTGATGGATGTGGTTAATGGTTATACAGTCACTAATAATGATTTTTCAACCAAAGCTCGAAAACATAAAAGAGAAGATGAAGTTGACTAAAACATAGTCTAAATCAATCAGGTGTATCAAGAATATTACACAGACTGGCTAGTCTGAGTGTTATACAAAAAAGCGCTCTGTGCTTTAATGCATGGCCTGTTCTTGAAGGTCTCGTGATTAGCGGCTTAGCTCTTTCGCCTCTATCAACCAAAGTAACAGCTTGGCCTCTATAGAGTACTCTAGCGAACTTCTCTATGTGCATCGCCCATCTAGCCAATAGCTTGGATAGATAAAACCCAGTCGTTGGTTTTGTCTTGGCTTGATGTTTCATCTACAAATATTATTAACTTAGAGGAAATAGCAAAGAAGGGTGGTAATATTGGCTTTCAAAATTGCTTATTTCCCTAGGCTAATTCTAGAGTTATCAATTAATACCATGATTAAAAAAACATTATCTTTTAAAACCAAGAGAAATAAAGATCTTAAACTAGCCGATGGAGTAGCCAAGAATGATTTTGATGATGACCCATTAAAGCGTTTTTCAAATGGCGTCGCTATTAATCCTACCCAGTGTATTCGCTTAGAGCTAGGTTCTGAACAGCTCTCAATCCGAGCGATGGATATGATCACACCCATCGGAATGGGGCAGAGAGGTTTGATTGTTGCTCCACCGGGCTGTGGCAAAACAACGCTGTTGAAGCATATTTGTCAAGCGGTAGGTAAGGCTTATCCGAAGATCAGGTTGTATGCCTTACTCATTGACGAGCGGCCCGAAGAAGTTACTGATTTTAAGCGCAGTGTGTCGGCACAAGTTCACGCTTCATCCTCGGATGAAAGCTATGAGCAACATGTGCGAGTGGCCAATGAGTTGCTTAATACTGCCCGTCGCGAAGCAGGTGAAGGTCATGATGTAATGATTGTGATTGATTCTCTGACAAGGCTCTCACGCGTGCACAATGCAGAGCGCAAGAGTAGTGGCCGGACAATTTCCGGTGGGCTTGACGCGAGGGCCTTGGAAATACCCCGAAAACTGTTTGGCGCTGCAAGGAAGATCGAGGATGGTGGCTCGCTTACGATACTCGCGACGATACTAGTCGATACTGGTAGCAAAATGGACGATGTCATCTTTGAGGAATTCAAAGGTACAGGTAATATGGAAATAGTATTATCTCGAGAGATAGCCAATCAGCGAATTTTTCCCGCCTTGGATATTGCTAAAAGCAGCACTCGCCGCGAAGAGCTTTTGTTAAATTCGAAAGATATTGAAAAGGTGAGAGCCTTGCGCAGATCGCTTACTGAGCTTAAGCCTTTAGAAGGCGCAAGAAAACTGTTTGAATTACTCGAAGAGTACCCATCCAATGCTGAATTATTGAACCACTAGTTGCCAACAATCGGCTGATTGGCCACTCAGGCGTTTGCTTCGCCTACAATTATTATAAATTCTATAACCACACTCTCTTGTTTGTGAATAGGTTGCTTAGAAGCTAGACCTTTTGTGCTCGCTGATGTTGAAAGATATTACACTTTAAAAAGCCTCTGCAGGTCGTTTTTATGGGTTGTTTTGCTGTTCTACTCTGGCTATGACAGAAGGTAAGCGCCTTCCCTGCACCATCATATGGTCTCGCATCATGTCACAGGCTTTTGAGCCTTCGCCTGATAAAATCAATTCACAAATATCAGCATGTTCTTGGGTCGATTCTTGAAGTCGACCTATAATTTTATAGGGCATTGAACGATATGAATTTATATGGACCTGTATCTGTTGTAATTGATTTACCAATGTCAGATTGCCAGCCATATCATGTATTGCTTTATGAAATTCTAAATTTGCTTTGGCGTATTCGAGACTGTCATTTGCCTCAGCAGTCTCTCTGCAATGGCCTAAAGAGGATAAAAGGTCTTTAACGCCTTCTTCTGTCAGCGATGCTGCAGCGAGCCTACATGCCATGCCTTCTAATTCGGCTGCGACTTCAAAAAGATCTAACAATTCTTTAGCGCCTAGCACCCTAACAATGACGCCTTTTCTAGACTTCTTTTCCAGAAGCCCACAATCAACCATAGCGCGAATAGCTTCGCGAATCGGTGTTCGAGAAACACCAAAGCGCTGCGCTAAAGTTACTTCTTTAAGTTGATCGCCAGGCTTTAAAATGCCAAATGAGATGTCTTGTCTTATTTCCGAAATTAACTTATCTGCTGTGCGTGTCATGTCAGTCCGTTGATTTTAAGTGATTAATATTAACATTTGAGAATGTCGTTGGGCAATAAAAAGTCAACATATTATTAGGGTTGCTATATGTATCCATATAAGTATATTATGTATCCAAATAAAACAAGGAAAAATAATAATGAAAAAAATATCAAATATTGCAAAATCAACCTTAGCCGCACTTATACTTACATCAGGTGTTGCTCAAGCTTTGGAATTACGTTTATCTCACCAATGGTCAAATAAAGATGTTCGCCATCAAGTTGCTCAATTAGTGGCAGATGAGGTTTCGGCAGCGAATGTTGATCTTGAAATTAAAATATTCGGTTCAAAGTCTCTCTTTAAACCCCGTGAGCAATATAAACCGCTTAGCCGTGGCCTGTTAGATATGACCATTTTTCCATTGAGTTATGCAGGCGGGCAGCAACCGACATTTAATTTAACATTGATGCCAGGTTTGGTCAAAAATCATGACCATGCGGCGCGTCTAAGCAAATCGGCTTTTATGCAGGCACTGCAAGATAAAATGGCAGAAGACGATGTGATGGTTCTGGTTAATGGTTATTTAGCGGGCGGTTTTGTCGGTAAAGATAAATGTATTACCAAGCCATCAGACGTTGTTGGTTTACAGACCCGAGCGGCAGGTAAATCTTTCGATCAAATGTTAGCAGGGGCAGGGGCGTCAATTGCATCTATGTCTTCATCAGAGATTTATAGTGCCATGCAATCGGGTGTCTTAGACGCAGCCAATACCTCTTCCGCATCATTTGTCTCATATCGAATATTTGAGCAAGTCAGTTGTTATACGCCTGCCTCTGATGTTGCCCTGTGGTTTTTGTATCAACCTCTATTAATGAATAAGTCTACCTTTGAAGGTTTAAATACAGACCAAAAAACAGCACTGCTCGATGCCTCAGCAAAAGCTGAAACGTTCTACTTAGCTGAAGCAAAAAAACAAGACGCAAAATCTGTAGAAGTTTTCAAAAAAGCCGGTGTTGAAATTGCAACTATGTCAACAGATGATTTTGCTGAATGGAAGGCACTTGCACAAAAAACCTCTTATAAAAACTTTGTTGATAATGTTCCAGAAGGGCAGAAATTGCTAGATATGGCACTATCTGTCGAGTAATTGACGTCGAGTGAACACAAAGAGGTAAGTTACTTTTACCTCTTTTTAAAATCATCAATAAGAAATAATAAAAATGAATATTCAAACAAAAGCGTCTAACTATCCTCGAGTAAAAAGCCTAAAGATTATAGGAATAATACGTACTTTATCAGATGTTGCAGGTTGGTTTTCTGCCGCAATGATCTTAACCGCTGTGTGCATCACTTGTCAGATGATATTCGTTCGTAGCGTGTTAAATGAGTCAACTGTGTGGCAGACAGATATGATTATTTATCTCATAATTTCTGCAACTCTCATAGGGCTGCCCTTTGTTCAGAAAGAGCGAGGTCATGTAAATGTAGATTTAATACCCCTCGCGTTATCCATAAAACCTCGTTTCGTCCTAGCGGTATTTACACTGCTGATGTCCATTTTTATTATCTCAATTGTATTCTGGCATGGCTTTGAATTTTGGCATATTGCATATTCTCGAGGCTGGACATCGGACACAATTTGGGCGGCTCGTTTGTGGATACCCTACGTCTCGATGCCTATTGGTTTCGGATTATTACTTTTACAGCTTTGTGCCGATCTTGCAGGTCTTATTTTAAAAACAGAAACACCATTTGGTTTGGAGGTGTCGTAATGGATCCACTTATATTAGGGGCTTTGATTGGCCTTTCTACCATCACTATTTTGTTTTCAGGCATATCAGTTGGCATAGGTTTATTAGTTGTATCTGTTGGCTTTTTGTTTGCATACGATGGATTAAGATCATTGGAGCTCATACCTGAAATTTTTTATGGGCATTTAGACAGCTTCGCTCTGCTCTCAATTCCAATGTTTATCATTATGGGAGCCTCAATTTCATCAACGCGAGCCGGGGCCGATCTTTATGAAGCATTAGAGAGATGGCTAACACGGGTGCCTGGTGGACTGGTGATCTCCAATTTAGGGGCCTGTGCTTTATTCTCAGCTCTGTCTGGCTCGAGCCCAGCGACTTGTGCGGCTATTGGCAAAATGGGTATACCGGAAATGCTGAAACGCGGTTACCCCGAAGGTATTGCTACAGGCTCTATAGCTGCTGGTGGAACACTTGGCATATTAATCCCGCCGTCGGTTACAATGATTGTGTATGGTATCGCTACCGAATCTTCAATTGGCCGTCTATTTTTGGCTGGAGTTATACCTGGCTTATTGCTGGTGACCTTGTTTATGGCCTGGTCTCTCTACGCTACTTGGCGCTCTGGTAACAGTGCTCTGTTGAATACTAGAGTGTATTCATGGAAAGAAAAATTTGAAATTTTACCACGAGTAATTCCGTTTATTCTGATCATAATTGGGGTTTTATATGCCATGTATGGTGGAATATCCACACCTTCTGAAACAGCAGCCGTCGGTGCATTATTATGTCTGTTGATAGCGATTATAATTTATAAGCTGACCAAACCGCGTGATCTTTGGCTGATATTAAAAGACAGTACAAAAGAAAGTGTCATGATTCTGTTTATTATAGCGGCGGCAGGGGTGTTTTCTTACATGCTCTCTAGTTTGTTTATTACCCAGTCTATTGCCGAATGGATTGGTACCTTAGACGTAAACCGCTGGGTGCTAATGCTAGCCGTTAATATTTTCTTATTAATAGCAGGTTTTTTCTTACCCCCCGTTGCCGTTATCGTAATGACAGCCCCTATCTTACTGCCGATTATTGTTGCGGCTGGATTTGATCCCATTTGGTTTGCAGTCATTCTAACTATCAATATGGAGATAGGTTTAATCTCACCCCCGGTAGGACTGAATCTTTATGTTATTAACGGCATAGCCCCGACCATTTCTCTTAAAACAATTTTGATGGGCTCTTTACCTTATGTTGCCTGCATGATCATCGCTATACTTTTAATCAGTATATTTCCAAGTTTAGCAACTTGGTTGCCAACTGCTCTGATGGGCCCATCTCTATAAAATCACAAAACTAAAGGACTAATAAATGTTAAATCCAATAAGACGCGTGGGGCTGATTGTTCCAAGTTCAAATATCACTATGGAAACAGAAATACCCGCTTTGTTGCATGCGCGTGAAAGGATTAGCTCAGATCGTTTCTCATTTCATTCATCGCGCATGCGACTAAAAAATGTTTCTAAAGCAGAGTTAGAAAACATGGATGACGACAGCGTCCGCTGTGCAACTGAACTGTCAGATGCCGCAGTAGAAGTGCAGGCATATGCTTGCCTCGTCGCCATCATGAGTCGTGGACACGGATATCATAAAACATCAGAAAAACGGCTATTTGAGGTTACCAAACAAAATGGAATGCCGACGCCATCCATAAATTCAGCTGGAGCGCTTATCGATGCTATGCACACCATGGGGGTGAAGAAAGTGTCACTCATCTGTCCTTATATGAAACCACTAGCAAAATTGGTGGTTGACTATATAGAAGACCAAGGCATTGAAGTGCAGGATTATTTAGCATTAGAAATTTCTGACAATTTGGAAGTAGCGGCACAAGACCCTAACGCACCTGCCGAACTTTGGAAAAAATTAGACACTAGGGGTGTAGACGCGATTATTGCGTCTGCATGTGTTCAAATGCCTTCATTGCCTGCTGTGGAAAAAATAGAAATAATGTCAGGGATACCCACACTATCGGCATCGGTGGCAACAACTTGGGCCATTTTAAAAAGCTTGAATTTAGAGGCTACTGCACCAAATGGCGGGATTCTATTAAGGGCTTAATCAGCAGCTTTTTGTAAAAAATTAGGTAGGTATTTATGACTGCTGTTTTACTTTTAGTCATTGCAGGAGTGACGGCAAAACCCCATTTGATATGATATCAAGTTTGAATGGGTTTGGTTGTGAAAGGTTTAATCAATTACTGGCTGTTTGCTAACATCGTAATAAAAAGGGGCATTGGCTATCTGTTTTCCCCCTAGATTGCATTGGTGAGGTTTTAGAGTGCAATCGCACTGACTTAGATTTCTGATTAAGCACACCTGATTATAAGCGTATAATTTGATAAATTGAAAAGGGAAAAATCATGTCGAATACATTTAAAATAAAGGTCGATGGATGGGATGCTGGTGAGATGATCCCTACTAAATTCGCATTTGGAAAAAGCGATACACAAAATCATATTGCACTAAGCGATAATATTAACCCTGCTATTTCATGGAAAAATCCACCCCAGGGAACAAAATCATTCGTTATTATATGCCATGACCCAGATGTGCCATCATCCGGTGAGGATGTTAATCAAGAAGGAAAGACGGTCCCTGCCGATTTGCCTAGGGTGGATTTTTATCATTGGGTGCTTGTAGACATACCTGTTGCTTTGAATTCGATATCTGAAGGCGCAGCATCATCTAGCGTATTACCAAGGGGCAAGAAAGCAGGTGAAAAAGCCTACGGTGTGGCAGGTATCAATAGTTATACCGATTGGTTTGCAGGTGATGCAGCCATGGCTGGAGACTATGCAGATTATGACGGTCCTTGTCCGCCTTGGAATGACAGTATAATGCATCATTATCATTTTACAGTGTATGCGCTAAGCAAAGAGTCGACGCAGTTAAGCGGTGTATTCAATGGATTAGATGCGCTTAAAGCGATAGAAGGCTCTGTTTTAGCATCTGATTCACAGATCGGACTCTATACCCTAAATCCAGATTTAGATTAATAGACTAACCACAAAAGACCATGTCTAGCTTTCAATGCAGGGATTAGCTCTTACTTTTTGATTTTCTCTGCTGGCAAAGCTGGGCCACTTAAATCTAGCAAGACTCGCTTAAAATGCTGGAATAACAGCTATTATTAAGCCGAACTTAGCCTCTATTTAGCGCTGCTATCGATGGTTAAAACCCCTTTGGATATTAATATTTAATGACACTTTTGACTAAATTCTGGCGCTAGCACAGCCTTGACTGAACTGCTATTATCGGGGTGTCAAATAGCGGCATACTCACGCTATATTAATTCTTACAAGGTTTTCATGAAAATAAGTCATAACTTTGATAGCGGCAATATTGAATGCATTGAAATAAACCCTAACGGCAAAATTACCTTAAGCATACCTAAGGATAATGCCTCCGATTTTTATCAATGGTTCCACTATCGTCTAAGCGGCGCTAAGGGCATTAACTGTCAAATGGAAATAATCAATGCCGGTCAAACATCTTATGTTGATGGTTGGGAAAATTACCAAGCGGTTGCCTCCTATGACCGCCAAATATGGTTTCGTGTTGATACCCGTTTTGACGGTAATTCGTTGACCATCGAGCATACCGCTGAATGCGACAGTGTCTATTTTGCCTACTTTGCCCCTTACTCTATGGAGCGTCACCACGACCTTATTGCCAATGCGCAATTAAGTGAACTAGTCGAGCATATTCATCTGGGTTACACTCTTGATGGCCAAGATATGGATTTGCTAAAAATAGGCCAAGAGGGTGAAGGTAAAAAAATCTGTTGGATGATCGCACGCCAGCACCCGGGCGAGACCATGGCGCAATGGTGGATGGAAGGGATGCTTGATTCGCTATTAGACCCTGAAGATCCGATCGCCCGTGAACTACTCAAAAAAGCAGTGTTTTACGTCGTTCCCAACATGAATCCTGACGGCAGTCGGCGCGGCAATCTAAGAACCAATGCAGCTGGCGCTAATCTTAACCGCGAATGGCAAACACCGAGTATGGAGTATAGCCCTGAAGTCTATTTAGTTCGTCAAAAAATGCACCAAACAGGTCTAGATTTTTGCCTCGATGTGCACGGCGATGAAGCGCTCGCCTACAATTTTATTGCAGGCCCTGAGGGAATACCGAGCTGGAGTGACTCGCGTCAACGCATACTCGATCACTACCAGCAGGCACTCGTCAATGCCAGCCCTGACTTTCAAACCAAGGTTGGTTACAACAAAGGCCGTCCAGGCGAAGCATTAATGACCATAGGTACCCATTACTTAGCAGAAGAGTTCAATGCGTTAGTGATGACCTTAGAAATGCCTTTTAAAGATACTGAATTAACCCCTGATGAATATGTTGGTTGGTCTCCACTGCGCAGTCAAAAGCTCGGTGCTGCCTGCTTGAATGCTCTGCATCAAACTATTCATAAACTGTAAGAGGGGTCTGGCGGGTTTGTTTTCAAGCTCGTAACGTTTTACAAGTTAATACGCTGCTTAGCTATAAACACTGTTGCTCAAAAGTTGGTTGCTATAGTGCCATTTTTATCTTGTGAAAATAGCCAGAGTATTCAAAAATTAGCAAATCATAAAATGAACTCGAACAATAGGCATCCCTTGAACCGTCCTTTAAATACATCTAATATTACAAACTGAGACCTTACACTAGCTTGCGAACGCAGTTGATAGTGCAAAGGTTTCAAGCTATGCCTGTGTGCTATTGATCCAATATGTCACTCTACTTTTTTTAAAATCGAGACACTAAAATGAAAAAAACGTTGGGAACCATTCTGCTCTCTATCCTCCTACTTGGCTGTAATCCAAACCTAATTAAGCAAGATTTAATCAGCCAACTTGTTTCAGCACCAGAAATCAAAGGCATTCAGCTGAAATCATTTTCGGTTGAAGATCAGAGCGTTGTTTTTGATCTATCGGTCTACAACCCAAATGTTTTCCCGCTGCCTATTTCAGGTCTCAGTGGCGATTTCAAGCTCAATCAGGTTGTGATTGGGGCACTCGCGGCTACCTCGGACAAGAACTTAGCTGCACAACAAACCCAAACAGTGACGCTGCCGATTCAATTAAACACTAATGCTTTTATTAGTGGCGCAAAAAGCGCTTTATCCACCCAGCAGGCAAAGTATAGTTTCAATGGTGGTATTGAAACATCTGCGGGGACATTACCTTTTTCTAAAACAGGCAACTTATCGCTGAGCGATATAATGGCGGCTTTATTGCCTTAGCCATTTACAAATACTCAAGATACTGACTATGGCTTATCTGCAAGAGGTTGGTTCTAAAACAGTGCTATTGATTGGTATCAACAGGCTGACTAACTGACAGAAAAAATAATAGATGCTAAAGCAAAGGAACCGCCTATGTATTCAACTATAATGGCTAAAAATTCACAGGTACATTCAATTTTTGATGAAGTCATAGATCGCAAACAGACTAACTCTGTAAAATGGGATTATGCCAGCAAGTTATTAAGCTCTGATGAGAGCGCAGCTGACCCTTTACCTATGTGGCTCGCAGACACTGATTTTAAAGCGCCCCCAGCGGTTTTAGCGGCGTTAACGGATGCCGTTCAGTACGGCGTGTTTGGCTACACCGGTGGGCCGACAAAAGACTATACCGAGGCCATTACCGAATGGCAGGCAAAACGTTTTAACTGGCAAGTATCACCCGATTGGCTAATGCAAAGTGCCGGCATAATCACGATACTTAAAACGATAGTTCAGGCCTTCTCGTCGCCAGGTGACTCAGTGCTTATTCAACCGCCGGTGTACGCGCATTTTCATGATGATATGCTGCTCAACGGGCGTTTTTTAGCTTGTGCACCTTTAGACCATCACGCGTCAGGCTATCGCTTTAACGAGGTTACATTTGAAGCGGCGATTCAGCCACACACCAAAATATTCATTCTCAGTAATCCTCACAACCCAACCGGCAATATTTGGTCCGCAGAAGAATTAACCTCAATGGGGGAGATCTGTGCTAGACACAATGTATTAGTCATCAGTGATGAAATTCATCAAGATTTAATTCTTAATCCCGATAGGCAACATATTCCATTTGGCTCGCTCAGCGATGCGTTCGCACAAAACAGTATTACTTGTACCGCTCCGAGTAAAACTTTTAATTTGCCCGGGTTGCAGTGTGCTAACGTTTTTATTCCCAATCGACGTATCCGCGAAGAGTTAAAGCGTCAGTACGAAAGGAATATGTTCCCACAAGTCAATACTATGGGATCAGTGGCTTCACAAGCCGCTTACACTCACGGTGAACCTTGGCTTGAAGAAATGCTGACTTACGTTGGCCAAAACCAGCATAATTTTGCACAGGGAATACACAGTGCCTGTAGCAAGATTAAAGTAATGCCCACTGACTCTCTCTACTTAGCGTGGATGGATTGCAGAGAATTAGGTATGGATGCAGAGTCCTTAAATAAATTTATGCTAACAAAAGCCCGTGTATGGCTAGATAAAGGTCAAAAATTTGGTCTTGAAGGACATGGCTTTATGCGCATCAACCTCGGCTGCAGCCGCTATACAGTCGATGAGGCAATTAACAGAATTACTGCAGCAGTCGCCACCTTGTGAGCTAGTTCATTAGGCCCATTTCGGCCTAATGTTGGCTGTTTTAAATCCATTTTGCCTGCTCTGTTAGGCCATTTTTTAGCACAGGCGCAAGTGGCTTATTTAAACTGAAGCAGTCTTTTTTCAAGAGACTGTCATTCATCGCTGTCAATCAAATAAAAGGCCGTGATGGCAGCCATAATGGTTGTTATGGATTTATTTTATACCTAGATAGCTGATCAAATAAATCAGTCATTCAGGAATTTAAGCCGATTCATTCGCCTAATGCGCTGCCCAAGCTAATTTACCACGGCCAATAACATCAAAATCACCTCTAGCCTTTTAGATTAATCAAGGCATAATGTCCTGTTTTTATATACGACTATAGTCGTATATCGAATGCGTTTATTTCTGTATAACCTTGAATAAAATTAATTAATTTGATACGTTTCGTCTCATTTTTAATTAATGCAAAATTAAATCCACTGGATTGGCAACTATGAATCAAACAAGTGAAACAGATGAAAAACCAGGCCCTCTGGCTGGGATAACCGTGTTGGATTTCTCTCGTGTACTAGCAGGACCTTATTGCACTATGGTGCTAGCCGACTTAGGTGCGCGAGTGATTAAAATTGAAAGGTTTGGCACTGGTGATGACACGCGTGCGTTCGGGCCTTTTGTGGGTGACGATTCAGCCTATTTTATGTGTTTTAATCGCGGTAAAGAAAGCATTTCTCTGGACATCAAATCACCTCGAGACCGTGAGTTGCTAGAACGCTTGTTGGACAGTTGTGATGTGGTTGTTGAAAATTTTCGACCTGGTGTAATGGAACGCCTTGGTTACGGTCCAGAACGTCTTGCTAAAACCCATCCTCATATTATTTATTCATCTATTTCAGGATTTGGTCACAGCGGTCCATACAGTGATTTACCGGGCTACGATATGGTGGTTCAGGCGATGGGCGGCATAATGAGCTTAACCGGCTGGCCAGATGAAGAGCCTGCGCGTGTGGGTACCAGCTTTGGTGACTTAGGCGCTGCTCTCTTTGGCGCTGTTGGTATTTTGTCGGCACTGTATAGCCGAACTCGCGATGCTCAAGGGACCCGTGTCGACATAGGGATGCTAGATTGTCAGGCTGCTTTAATGGAAACTGCGCTGGCACGCTATGACGTGGAAGGCATTGTTCCAAATCGAACCGGTGATAATCATCCATCACTCGCACCTTTTGAGACCTTTCGCGCAAAAGATGGAAAATTTGTAATTTGTGCCGGTAATGACACTCTCTTCTTGTTGATGGCCGATGCTTTAGGCTCGCCACAACTCGCTTTAGACGCACTATTTATAACTAACGATTTACGTGTACAAAACCGTAAACAATTGGTTCTAGATGTTGAGTCGATAACCTCCACCGAGCCGATGCAACATTGGATCGACGCACTCAACGAAGCGGGAGTTCCCTGTTCGCCGATAAATACTATTGATAAATTATTTACGCATCCACAACTGCTCGCTCGCAATATGATCGTGAAAGTCAAAGGTGAAAATGAAAGAGCGGTGAGAACCGCTGGCAACCCAATCAAAATGAGTTCTCTGTCAGAGATTGATCCTGAAGTACCGCTTAAATCTCCTGGCCTTAACGAGCATCGCGAGGCTATTTTAGACGAGTTAATGGCTGGTCACGGTGCGTATGAACCTACACCACGGCCTCAGGAAAATCCCAGTGATGATGAGCTATAGTCGCATTGCAAAGACCTTTGCTATCCTAATCCAAAGTATCCCAGAAGAGAGAGTCAAATAATGAAAACGACAAAAGGCGATACAGCTAAGTCACCAGAGACAAAACAGAAAAATAGTGAAACCAAGGCAGAGACTGAATCATTAGCCACCGGGCAATCGAGTACAGCAGCTCTGCAAACTATACTGGTAGAGCGCCGCGAGCGCGTTGGTATGATCACTCTGCATCGGCCTAAAAGTCTAAATGCTTTGAATAGGCAGCTTGCCCGCGAAGTTGTTGACACTTTAAAGGCTTTTGATGCCGATGATAATATTGGGGCCATTGTTATTACTGGTAGTGCACGAGCATTTGCGGCCGGAGCTGATATTGAAGAAATGGCCAACCTGAATTATGCAGAGTTCTATTGTGACGATATATTTGCCCCTTGGGATGAGCTGCGTTTAATCAGTAAGCCTATTATTGCGGCCGTCAGCGGTTATGCTCTGGGTGGTGGTTGTGAACTCGCATTGATGTGTGATTTTATTATTGCCTCAGAAGATGCGCAATTCGGACAACCGGAAATTAAGCTAGGTATATTGCCCGGTATCGGTGGCTCGCAGCGCCTGGCCAATGCTGTTGGTAAATCAATGGCGATGGATATGGTATTAACCGGAAGAACCATCGATGCCCAAGAGGCAAAAGCCGCAGGTTTAGTGGCGCGTATCGTGCCGGGTAAAGAACTGTTGCAAACGTCCCTGGAAGCGGCACACACTATTGCAGGCTATAATAGCCCGGCAGTGCGTATGGCTAAAGAAGCCGTAAATGTAGCCTTTGAAACCAGCTTGACTGAGGGGATGCGCCATGAGCGACGTTTATTTCAAGCGGCGTTTGCGACTGAAGGTCAAAAAGAAGGTATGCATGCGTTTATCGCCAAGCGAGCGCCTGTTTTTCGCCATCGCTAGAACATCAAATGGCCGTTGAGTATTAAGGCTTTTGATAGCGAGAAAGTCAGTTACCTAGATGATAAAATAAACTCAGGAGTGAATATGTCAGCTCAAGTTATTCTGCCACGTATTATGCAGGTCGGTGTAAACGCAAGCCTTGAAATACCTAATATATTAGAGAGCCTAGGCTGTAAGCGGCCGTTAATTATTACCGATAAGATGATGGTGCAACTGGGTTATGCCGGGCGTGTTCAAATTTCTTTAGGTGGTCATAACATTAATGCCGATATCTTTGATGATACCGTGCCAGAGCCTACCGTTAAATCGATTCAAGCGGGCGTCGAGAAAGCACGAGAGGGCTATTACGATTGTATTATCGCCCTCGGTGGCGGTAGCCCCATCGATAGTGCCAAAGCCATCGCTATTTTAGCCAAGCACGGGGGAGTGATGCAAGATTATCGCTTTCCACGCATGGTCATAGAGCAAGGTCTACCGGTAATTGCCATACCGACGACCGCGGGTACAGGTTCAGAGGTCACCCGATTTACTATTATTACCGATGAAACCACCGACGAAAAAATGCTTTGTGTCGGCATTGGATTTATGCCTGTCGCCGCGTTAATTGATTATAAATTGACCATAAGCCTGCCGCCTAGAATCACCGCCGATACTGGCATCGATGCTTTAACGCATGCCATTGAGGCCTATGTAAGTAAAAAAGCTAATCCATACAGTGATAGTCAGGCAATTGCCGCGATTAAACTACTTGGGCCCAACCTGAGAATAGCCTACCACAAAGGTGAAGACCAAAATGCCCGCGAGGCAATGATGCTGGGCTCGACCTTGGCAGGTATTGCATTCTCTAACGCATCAGTGGCCTTAGTACATGGTATGAGTCGGCCTATTGGTGCGTTTTTTCATGTGCCTCATGGCCTCTCAAATGCGATGCTACTTCCCAGCGTTACGGCTTTTTCTATTCCCGCAGCCGCCGCACGCTATGCCGATTGTGCGAGAGCGATGGGTGTATCCACTGCGCAAGACAGCGATGAAGTGGCCAACCAGAAATTATTAATCGAGCTTCAAGCATTAAATGATGAATTAGCAGTGCCAACTCCAGAGCAGTTTGGCATTAACCGTGAGGCGTTTTTTGACGTTTGTCAAACGATGGCGGAACAGGCATTGGCTTCAGGGTCTCCAGGCAACAACCCTATCGAACCGACCATCAGTGAGATGGTCGCTATTTATCAAAGTTTGTGGGATTAAACATTGTTCTTTAATCACTGATATTTACCACGGCTATTAACATTATATTATATATTTTAGGAATTATTTATGGATACTATCGGGCACTTAATTAACGGAAAAATTCACACTGACACCGCTCGCACTCAAGATGTGTTTAACCCAGCAACAGGTCAGGTGATTCGACAAGTGGCATTGGCCTCTGTTGAAACTGTGGAGCAGGCGATTGAAAGTGCTCAGGCTGCTTTTCCAGCATGGAGAAACACTCCGGTTATCAAACGCGCGAGAGTGATGTTTCGTTTTAAAGCATTGCTAGAAGCCAATGCCGATAAAATTTGCCAACTGATTGGCCAAGAACATGGCAAAATATCCCATGATGCCGCCGGTGAATTACAGCGTGGCATCGAGAATGTTGAATATGCATGCGGTGCACCCGAGTTATTAAAAGGTGAACATAGCAAAAATGTTGGGCCAAATATTGACTCATGGAGTGAATTTCAACCACTGGGGGTTGTCGCCGGTATCACACCTTTTAATTTTCCCGCGATGGTGCCACTGTGGATGTTCCCAATGGCGATTGTCTGCGGCAATTGTTTTATTTTGAAACCGTCAGAGCGCGATCCAAGTTCAACCCTATTGATTGCTCAACTATTAATAGAAGCGGGGCTGCCAGAGGGTGTCATGAATGTCGTCAATGGCGACAAAATCGCGGTTGATACACTATTGTCTGATCAGCGGGTTAAAGCCGTTAGTTTCGTTGGTTCAACGCCGATCGCCGAGTATATTTATACGACCGCGAGTGCCAATGGCAAACGTTGCCAAGCTTTAGGCGGTGCAAAAAATCATGCTATCGTGATGCCGGATGCCGACATAGACAATGCCGTTAATCAGTTAGTCGGTGCTGCCTTCGGCTCTTCAGGTGAGCGCTGCATGGCGTTATCCGTTGCCGTTGCCGTAGGCGATGATGCTGGCGATAGTTTAATTAAAAAAATGACTGAGGCAATGTCCGGCCTAAAAGTTGGTGCGTATACTGATAGCAGCAATGACTTTGGCCCAGTTATTACCCGTGCCCATCGCGACAAGGTAGTCGGTTATATTAATGATGCTCAAGAGCAAGGTGCCACTATTGTGGTTGATGGTCGACACCCAGAGGTTGAAGGCTATCCTGATGGTTTTTTTGTTGGCGGTACGTTAATCGATAATGTCACTCCAGAGATGAAAAGTTATAAAGAAGAAATTTTTGGTCCAGTTTTGCAAGTTGTTCGAGTAGAGACTATGCAACAGGCAATGGATTTAATTGACGCACATGAATATGGTAATGGCACTTGTATCTTTACCCGTGATGGTGAGGCTGCGCGTTACTTTTCGGACAACATTCAGGTGGGAATGGTTGGCATTAACGTGCCGTTACCGGTACCTGTCGCCTATCATAGTTTTGGCGGTTGGAAACGTTCAATATTTGGTGACTTACATGCTTATGGTCCAGATGCAGTGCGTTTTTACACTAAACGTAAAACCATCACCCAGCGTTGGCCCTCTGCAGGCATTCGTGAGGGGGCGCAGTTCTCAATGCCAACCTTGAACTAACCTGCGCAATAATCAATTGGCTTGCAGTGCTATTTCTGGGCGCTATCGGCCAGTTGATAAGACAGATTTAAAGTGGGTTGTGAACGGTCATGGAACTTAGTGGCACTGATTATAGGCGTGATACTTATCTATAATCAGCGCAAAATTTATCACAGGATATCAAATGAGCGTTCAGAAAAGAGAAAAAGGCTCATCTATTACTCGAGTACTTGAAATTATTGAAGCTATTTCTCGTGCTGATCGACCTATATCACCCGCAGAATTGGCCTTTTCACTCGACATCCCTAAGCCGAGTATTCATCGATTACTACAACAACTTGAAGCGGATAATTATGTGCAAATTAATATGCGCGGTTTATTGGTTCCCGCCGAGCGTATGCATGAAATCGCCTTAGGTGTATTGCATAGCAGTCGTTTTAAAGCCTTGCGTCAAGCTATCTTGAACAACCTCGCAGAAACAATTGGTGAAACCTGCGGGATTGCGATTCCCGATGGTATTGAGATGATCTATTACGATCGTGTTCAAACCAATTGGCCGTTGCGAATTCATTTACCTGTCGGTAGTCGAACGCCCGCATGGTGCACTGCTAGTGGTAAGCTTTATTTAAGCTCCCTGCCTAAAGAGCGACGTCAGTGTATTATAGAAAAACTATCAATGGATAAAATGGCGCGTAATACGTTCACTGAACCCGAGCGATTAGAAACCGATTTGCTAAAAATACAGGAGAATGATTTAGCCACTGACAACGAAGAATTTGTCGATGGTATGGTAGCCTGCTCGGTCCCTATTAAAGATCAGGATGGCAAGTTATTTGCCTGTCTTTTTACCCATGCTCCGGTGATCCGAAAAAGTTTAGATGAATTGCTAGGGTTTGAATCAGTGCTACGTCAGGCGGCAGTTGAATTAGGTGTTGCAAGACCTTAATTTATAATTATTAAAAGGCTTTTAAAAGGTGCACTTAAACTGAATGCAAGTCCTTTTCTAGTAGTGGAAGTGCAAAATGTTACCTGATTAGCCATAAGACTCCGCTAGCTTTAAATATTTCTTGGGCATTGGCGGGGTTCTTACCATTATTTCACCCAATAATGGCAGTAAATTTCTTAAATTGTATCGATGGTTAAACCTAAAAAAAAATTCTGCTAATATCTTGGTAGATGCTTCGAGTTAATTGAATGACATGTGCCTGATAACGCTGTTTTTACATTTCCAATCATGCTATTCACCCATTTAAACTCATTACTATCAAGTAGCTCCAAGTTTCCTCC